>JAJYFE010000094.1 GCA_021785435.1 Planctomycetota bacterium | reverse complement strand
CCCGCGGTCAGCGCTCGAGGCGTTCAGGCAAGGATTCACGGGCAGTCGGAAACAGGTGGCCGCCCATCCATTTTTGCGGCCAGCGTTCGACTCGATGCGCGAGCAGGTCGCCGCGGCGGCTATTGACGGCATCGGGGTCGGACTTGAAGAGGCGTTCAAGGCATGATGACAGATTCGCTGATCGCGTGGCTGCTCGCCCAGCCTCCCATCCAAGGGCTCGTCGGGACGCGGATTTACCCGTCGCTTGGCCAGAGGGACGATACCACGCCCTACCTGGTCGTGCAGCAGACCTCTGGCAAGTCGCCGCTGGCGATGGACGGCCCGGCAGGCTATGCGGTCGATCATTACACGATCAGCTGCTGGGGCGCGACCGTCGCGGAAGCGACGACGGCGGCTGAGGCGGTCGCGGGGGCGATCAATGGCTATCAGGGGGCGATGGGAAGCGTCTACGTCCAGATGGCCGACGTGATCGACCAGCGTGATGCCCTATACGCCTCGCCGGACGTGGAGACACTGCGCGAGTTCGAGAAACAGATCGACGTGGAGATTTGGTGGAATTAGCGGGTGTACCAGATCGCCAACGGGACGCCCACGGGCGGGAAGATGATGCAAAGCATGGCAATCAAAAATGCGGCCATAAAATCAGTATAAGTAATCGAAGCCGCGGAGTCAAGAAAGGAAACACCCATGAGTATCCTGGCAAAAGATTTCATCCTCCAGGCGTCGGACATCGCCACCGAGGAGGTCGCTGTCCCGGAATGGGGCGGGACAGTAAAGGTCCGCGGGCTGACCGGCGCCGAGCGCAACGAGTACGAGCAGTCGGTGGTCGATGCGGACGGCAGCTCGTTTGCCGCGGCCCGAAGGCCTCCTGCTGGGAGTTCCACCCCGGCTAACTGGCCCGTTTCGCCTATGGCCTGGGCGCCCCGAAGCCGACCTCTTTATCGCGCCCATCCGCGCAATAGTTATCCGCGGCGCATTGGGCGCTGATAACGTGCGCGTGCATCGGCGCCGTGGGGCCGTTGAACCAGGCGATGGGGCGGCCGTCCTGGTAGACCACGGCTTTGTAGTGTTCCGGCAATGCCAGGTCGCCGAAGGGGGCGACTCGACAAGGCGAGTTGCGCACCTCGATGCGCCGGGCCAGAACGATGAACCACTCGTATCGCCGCCCCATATAACATCCCATCATCCACCACTTGCGGCCTCCGACAGCCATGCGGCGAGCCAGCGTCGCATCATTCCGGTGGAAGAGCCACGGTGAGAGCGCCATGGATGCCAAAGGCGACGTAAGCTGGATCACCGCCGTGACACCCGGGCGGCGCAGGCAGCGGGCCACAGACCCGCCCCAGCTCTGCCGGCCGCCGTAGGGCTTCCTTAAGACGGGCCGGGTGGCGATCTCGTGGGCCTCGATTCGAGGAGCGGCGCTCCTTTGTATCCAAATAGTTCCAATGGCGCGCAATGAGGATGGCCGCGCCTCCCAAAACCAGCGCGGCGGCCCATGGGAGCACCGCCCGGTTACGGACGATCCAGCGTTTCGCCGGGGACCATATATTCCGCATATGCCAAGTTCCAAGCCCGTAATGACACGAACTGACCCAGCCGGTCAATCATGACGTCCTGGCGCTTCGCGGTCAGGTGCGGAGAACGCCGAACGCAGGCGGCGACCGGCGATCCCACCGCGCTTGATTTTACGCCAAAGGCCCCGCAAAGTCATTCATTATCGGCACTTACGCCATACGTGTGCGGCGTCCTACAAGCCCATCAAACGACTCTGCCTGTATCCGATGGCGCCTGTCGCAGCTTCCACCCCAGGTCCAGGTTGGCCAAGGGATTCGCCGCCGCCCCCGCGTCAGGACACGATCACGTGTGTTGCCGTTGCGGGCCGGAAGGTCAGGAAGAAGCCATTTTGAAGCATCGCCGTGTTACGTCCATCACGTATTCTGCTGCGGCCAGCGTAAACTCCACCGACCAGCACGGCTCCCGAATTCACATCATCGGCGATGCGAGGCCTCGTAATCATCACCAGCTGATCGGACCCGTCCAGCACCACAATCCGGATCGGCGGGGTGGAGTCGGGAAGCGGAACCACCCCAACGATCTTTCCAGTGGCACAAATGGGTGTCAGCTTGGGCACCGAAATGACCGCCAGTGTCGCCCTGGCAACCCGATCGATGTCAGCCGCCTGCCCCACTGTCATAACCCTGGTGACAGCCTCGAGATTTTCCACCCCCCGCTGAAAGGATCTTAGGTCATACTGTGTTTTTGTCCTGGCGCGCGCCAGCCGATATACCAAGGTGGTCAGCAGGCGGCGTACCGCTTGAGGTCGTCCATTGATGACGCCGGTTCCGCCACACCGTGGGCAGGTGCGGGTTTCCCGGCTGTAGATGGGATAGGTCAGCATCCCGTTTTGGTAGCTTCCCGTTTGAACCCTTACGTTGATCCTCCCCGTGCCGCCGCAGTCGGGGCAACGCCGTTCTACCAAGCGCCGAAGCGCGAACGCACACGTCGTGAAATCCGCAGCCGGAAGATGCGTCGGCACTTTCAGGCACGGGACGGAGGCGGGCACCAGCCCTCCCATGGTTTGCTCTTTCCCATACTTGACGCGGGCATCGGCAAAGCTAATGCCGCGGGACGGACGACTGGCGAGAAAGCTCTTCACGTCACGCGCATCAAGCGCAAAATAGGTGTTATTCACGCGAGAACCACCGTCCACCTGCAGAAATACCCACGTGTTGACTCCGATGACGGCGCCGCGTCTATTCAATAGTGGGCCGCCGGAGTTTCCTGGATTGATCGTACAGTCGGTTTGTACCCAGCGGGAGTTGGGGGCATAATTTGAGGCCTGCTGTAGATCGGTGGGCAGATCGCGGTAGTTCCGTACTCCGCTCACCACACCCCTCGTAATGGTGAAGCCAAGTTGGAGGGGGTACCCCAAGGCCCAGACCGTTTGACCCGCTTCCGGCGGTGTCGAGGATAACGGTAGTGGCCGTTGCGCCGCGTGCCGCGGACCAAGACTGATGCGCAGCAATGCCAAATCTTCCACAGCGTTTACGGCCACGAGATCGGCGGGAAAGGTTTCCTTAGACCATACAAATTTTGCCTTCGCCGCGTAAGCGCCATGCACCACGTGGAAGTTGGTAACCACATCCCCCCTGTTATCGACCAGAACCGCGGAACCGTTTCCCAGGAGTTCCCGGTGCTTGCTGTATACATTTAGCTGGCATACATCACGTTTGGCCGCGCGGAGCATGGCCCGAACTGGCAGGTATTTCGGTATCGTCAGGCCTGATGGTGGGGATGGTGGTGCCCGGGTCGGGGTCACGCTGGTGACGTCGCAACTGGCATAGCTGCCGTGTGGGAAGGCGAGGGTGACCAACGGCTGGCGGTTTCGCAAAAGCATGCCGATCCATCTGCCTCTCTGAGCTACAAGCGGCACTCCGTTGAGGCGTAACGCTGGAAGCGCGTCGGTCTGGCTCAACAGCAGAGAATCCTTGAAATGCCACACCAAGACCAAACGCGACGTTCCGCAGGAAAAGATCAAGTGCCCAGCGTCCGTTTGGGCCGTCAGTTGCAGGGAATGATGGAGGAGGAAGGCTTTACGAAGTTGAAGTACCGGCCCCATTTCGGTTTTCCGCCCATCGGGCGGCGGGCCAAGGTACACCGCATGAAGACCACTGGACGATACCTGCCAGCTGGCATTTCCTTTGGCCGGAAGAAGACGCCCGGTTTGGCTTGTGGCGGGCACCACACCCTTATGGGGGGTAGCGCCAGCCCAACTCGCCTCGTGGGCGGACCACGCCAGAAGGATAATTGTGGCAGCGGCGAGCCGGTGTTTCACAGCACCCGCGTTCCATTGCGGACAGTCTTAGATTCTTAGAACCTGCCACCGGCGGGCTGGTAAACCTTAACCCAAACCCATTGGATGCCCCAATTCCGGGCCGCTTGAAAGGTCGCCAGAAGTACGTCCAACCGTTGGCCGCGGATGGCGCTGCCGCGATCCAGCACCGGCACGGGCTTATCCCCATCATAGCCCGGAACCCGCACCAGATCGTGGAATGGAATCAGCGCCGTATCCGCCGCCACGAGGTGTCCGCCATTGGTGTGCACGCTTGCCCCCGACGCCGTAATCCGACCGGAATACGGACGACAGCAACGCCGATCCGGAGCGTAACTCGTCACCCGCATGCGCAGCGTCCGCCAGTAGACATAGCGCCGACCGCCATAGTACACCACCCCCCTGCCGTGCCGTAGAAGGGCTTTTCGGTCGACACGCCCATTGATCGACGCCGGGATGGATTTGTGGATCTGCTGCCTCCCACCCGGCGACACCCTGCCCTCCGTTCGCCGTTCCGATTGAAACACTGCCGCGGTGGCGGCTTGACGCCGCATCAACCGGGGTCCGCTCATCTTCGACGGCCCATGCATCTGCCGCGACCCGGCGCCCCCGCGGCCAACCACAGCGCCCCCGAAACCAGCCGTTGGCGCGTCCCCCTTGGATGCGCGTGCCCCCCTACCCACCGCCGCGAGACTCGGTAACCGCCGCTCTGGCCGCAAGGCCAGAAGGGTCAGCACGATCACGCCCACCACCACCAGCGTAACATCCGCCGACCACCTTCCGCGGCCCGAAGTCGTTGGCAGGTGAGGCATGACCATGTTTCCAGCACCCGAGGCTGGCCGCCTTGCATCCCTGCGTTTATCGCCCCACAAGCTCCCACGCCGAACCGCATAATTATATTCGCATGCGGCTCCAGTTGCCAGAAGCCGGATCGATTGCTAAGGTGAAAGGTCGGGAAGGCGAGGAAGTCCGCGAATTTCCAACATGGACGGTCCATCACGTTCAAAACCAGCCGCTCGGAAGACGGCCACGGATCGGGACGTTCCGACCGCGCAAAATACCCCACCCTCCACGGGCCTGCCGCCGGTTGAGGATGACGATGATCCAGACAGTTGCCGCCGGACGTCATCGGCTCCGCCGCGTGACGTTGACGGCACAGCGCTTCCGCTGGGCCAGTTCAGCAATTTTCAACTGCTGCGGCGAATGCTTCAGTTCATCAAGCCGGTGCGCGGCCTGGCGGTGCTGGTCTGCCTGTTGGTCGCAGTGGGCGTGCTTCTGGAGGTGGCCGGCGTTGACCTCACGCGCGTGGTGCTCAACCGCATCAGCTTGGCCCTGGGCCACCCATCCACCCCCGGCGGAGCGTCGATCTATGGGACCATTCTGATTTTGGTCGGCCTGCTCGGAGGCCTGGTCGCGCTCTCCGGCGTGAACAGCTTCTTCAGTTCCCTGGCCAACACCAAGCTCGGCATGAATATGGTGTTCCACATGCGGGCCACCGTTTACGATCAATTGCAGCGGGTGGGCTTCAGCTTTCACGACCAGCATTCCAGCGGCCAGCTTATCAACCGCGCTCTTTCCGATTTATCCAACATTCGCCAGTTTGTGAACAATGCCCTGGTGTCGCTCGTCCAGATCGCCGCCTATGTGATCGGTTACAACATTCTGATCGCCACGATCAATCCGTGGGCTGGCCTGGCGGCGCTGCTGCCGATCCCATTCTGGCTTTGGTACATCCAGCGGTTCAGTCGGAAGATTCAACCCATTCAGCGGCGCTTGATGACCACCGGCGATAATTTGGTGACCGTCTACAGCGAAAATGTCGCCGGTGTGCACGTCGTGAAAGCCTGCGCCACCGAACCGACGGAAATCAAGAAATACTTTCGCCTGCTGGACGCCATGTTCGGCCAGGTGCTAACCACTGTGGGGATGTGGGCGAATTTCATTCCGGTCATCCGCGGCATCGCCACCGCCTCCAATCTGACCCTGTTTTTTATCGGGGCGTTGCTGGCGGCGCACGGGTACCTGCACCCTGGCGACATCCTGGTGCTGGGCGTGGCGATGGGCGCCATTCTCGGCCGCCTTCAGCAGATCAACGTGATCAGCAACCAATATCAAACCGCGGTGGTGTCTGCCCGGCGTTTTTTTGAGGTACTGTACGCCGCCCCCAACGTCCCCGAGCTGCCCCACGCCCCGCCGCTGCCGCCCGGACCAGGCCTGGTGGAATTCTCGTTTGTGACTTTCGGCTACGATCCGGCCAAGCCCGTGGTGCGCGATATCAGTTTTGACGTGGAGGGCGGATCCGTGGTCGCGCTGGTCGGACCCACGGGCGCTGGCAAGTCCACGCTGATGCAACTGCTGGCGCGTTTTTATGATCCCCAGTCCGGCGTCATCCTGATCGATAACGTCGATATTCGTAAAGTGGCCTTGAACTCTCTGCGCCAGAATATCGGGTTCGTGTTTCAGGAAACCTTTCTCTTCTCCGACACCATCGCCAACAATATCCGATACGGCAATCCCCACGCCAGCGACGCTCAAGTAGAGGCCGCGGCGCGCCTCGCCCAGGCCCACGATTTCATCATGGAATTGCCGCAGCACTATGACACCACCCTCGGCGAGCGCGGCACCACCCTTTCCGGGGGGCAGAAACAGCGTTTAAGCATCGCCCGGGCCATTGTGACCAATCCCCGCATTCTGGTGTTGGACGACGCCCTGGCCGCGGTCGACCCCCGGACGGAACATTTGATCCGCCGGGCGTTGGAGTTGGTCCTGCGGGACCGCACCGTGTTCATTATCGCCCACCGCTTAAGCACCGTGCAGCAGGCGGACCTGGTGATTGTGCTGGAAAACGGCCGCATCACCGAAGCCGGCCGGCACGAGGAATTGATGCGGCAATACGGATTGTACCGCGAAATTGCCGAGTTGCAGTTGCGCGGCTAGTTGGTTCAGGTGACGTGATGTTGACCCGTCGGTTGGCCCGCTTCTTTCGCCGCTTTAAACCCGCCGCTCCACCGCTGACCGCGGCCGTCAACCCCGACGGCGAGGCCGCCTACCGCCCCCTCGACCGCCAGGTGATTCGCGGCGTCTGGGGCTGGATGCGCCCATTCCGCAAGGCTTATCTGTTGGCCGTCGTGGTTGGGCTGATCCAGACCCTGCTGGAGATGATCGCGCCGCGCTATATGCAGCAGTTGATCGATGTCGACATCCCCGGCCGCCAGCCTAACTTTTTCCTCGCCAGCGCGGAGCGGGTGGCGGCCTGGCTGCGCCTGCCCGCGGAGACCGTCCACCCCGGCCACCTGACCCTGGCCGTCTGGAACATCGGCGCCACGATTGCCGTGTGGGCTTTGACCATGACGGCCGCGCTCCTGCTGCAGCGCTTTCAGCTTCGTTTTACCACCACCATCGGCCAGAAGGTGCTGTTTAATCTCCGCCGGGCCGTCTTCCGCCACCTGCAGAGCTTGTCCATGAATTATTACGATCAGACCAAATTTGGCCGCATCCTGACCCGCGGCACCAGTGACATCGACACCATGGCCAATTTCATTGTCTGGGGCCTCAATACCCTGGCCAATAATTTGATGATGATGGCTATCGCCGCGGGCATCATCATCTTCATGGATTGGCGCATCGCCCTGGCGGTGCTGTGGCTCGGACCGGTGCTATACGTCATGAACCTGTTTTATCGGCGCCGGATCGGCGCCGCCTGGCGCCGCGTCCGCGAAGGCTATACCCGCGTCAGCACCAACCTGGCGGAAAATATTTCCGGCATGCGGGTGGTCGCCGCCTTTAACCGCCAACATGAGAATCTGCTGGTCTTCAACGATCTGCAATCCACCAACACCGCCAACAATATGCGCACGGCTTTTATCAACGGCGTCTATCAGCCGCTGCTGTCTGTGGTCGGCTTTTCCGGCAAAGTCATCATCCTCCTCTTCGGAGCCTGGCTCGTGTTCCATACCGCCGTGGCGCCGACCGCACGCCGTTTTACCGTGGGCGAATTAATAGCCCTCTATATGTACTGGGATTGGTTTATGGGCCCGGTCATCAACTTCGGCAACTTCTACAGCGACACCATGATGGCCATGGCCTGCGCCGAACGGGGCCAGACCCTGCTGGCCCAGAAGCCGCAGGTGGCCGATGCGCCGGGTGCGGCGGCGCTGCCACTGATTCGCGGCGCGGTTCGCTTTGAGCACGTGCATTTCGGCTACGATCCCGCCAAACCCGTGCTGCACGACATTGATTTTGATGTGGCGGCGGGCCAAACCGTCGCCCTGGTGGGCCATACCGGCTGCGGCAAGACCACCATCGTCAGCCTGATCTGCCGCTTCTATGAGCCGCAGCGCGGGCGCATTTTGATTGATGGCCTGGACCTGCGCGCCGTCACCGGCGAGAGCCTGCACCGCCAGATGGGCATTGTTTCGCAGTTGAACTATCTGTTCACCGGCACGGTGCTCGACAACATCCGGTACGCCCGACCGGACGCCACGGACCAGGACGTGTATGAGGCCGCCCGCCAATTGAATTGCTACGACGCCATTATGAAGCTCCAACATGGTTTCCAAACCGTTGTCACGGAACGCGGCGCGTCGGTGAGCCTCGGCCAGCGCCAACTGATCTGTTTCACCCGCGCCTTTCTGACCAATCCGCGCATTCTCCTGCTGGACGAGGCCACCAGTGCTGTCGATATGCACACCGAACTGCTGCTGCAGGAAGCCCTGGCCAAACTGGTGGCCAATCGCACCACTTTTATTGTCGCCCACCGCCTAAGCACCGTCGTCAACGCTTCGCTGGTGCTGGTGCTCGAGAGCGGACGCATCATCGAACGCGGAACGCACCATAGCCTGCTGCAACAGAACGGCAAATACGCCATGCTCTACCGCGAATTTACCGGCGCGGCGTAATCCACCCCGGATCGCCCGGCTGGGGCGGTCCTTTCGGGACGGTTAACCAATATGACCCTTTTCAGCCACTCCTGCCGCCACCAGCCACCCACCGCCCCGAGGCTGAGCCGGACTTTCTCGAGTCGCCTGACGGTCTCCCGCCGCCCCCCGTCGACCGCCCACCCGTAGCTCCGCCGCCCCCGTCGGCTAACCCGCGCCCGCCGGCCGCTCGCCGCTTAGCCCGGCGGCCCGTACGCCGGGTGGTAGTGCTTCGTCAAGCGATAAACTTCTGGTTGCCGAAAGAGCCACCAGACCATCCGCCGCACCCGAAGCACCGGGCTTTAGCCCGGTGACCCATAGCAACCCGCCCGCGCCCCCGCTGCGAAATGTCCACGCCCCGCGACCGTGCAGCGCTGCCGGAAATGTCCTGCGCCCGCGGGCTAGTCAGGGTGGACGGCTAGACATGAAGACCGCCTGACATTAAACTTCATTGTGTGTATCGATTGGCACGGTTCTGGTGGGTCGTACTGTTGGGGTTGCTCATGAACGGTTGCGCTACGGTCTTCACGAGCACGCCTCCGCAGTCCGCCAACGAACAATTCCTGCTTTCGCAGGCGGCCTCCAAGGCCATCCACAAACTCTCCGCCGCGAATCTCCGCGGGCGGACGGTCTTTGTAAGTACGCAATATCTCGATACCGGCAACCTCGGCACCACCACTCTGACCATGCCCCAATTTCTGATTGGCGATTTACGCGCCCATCTCTTAGCGCATGGCGCTCGCCTGGTCAACAACCCCCAGGCGGCTCAGATTACCCTGGAAGTGCGCTGCGGAGCGCTAAGCCTTAATCAACAACAGTTGTTGATCGGCATCCCCGCCATCGCCTTCGGCAATTACAGCGCCAATTCCAATTTTAATCTCCCCGTAGTCCTGCCCCAGATCGCGCTGCTGCAAAATATCAAGCAACACGGCTACGCCGACATCGGCTATGTCGCCTATTGGACCAAGACCGGGGAAATCGCCGCCAGTTCCGGACCGTACGTCGGGCGCACCTATCGCAGCGACTGGTGGATCCTAGGGTTTGGCCCGCAGACTTCCGGCGACATTCCGCCCGTCTTTAAGGGTCGCGGTGAGTAACGCGCCGGAGGGCGCCGCCCATGAAACATTCCTCTGCCCCCGCCCCATCCGGTTTCCCCGCCGCCCCTCCGTCCCGCCCCCGCTCGCGGCGCCTGTGGCGACTTTTCATTTTTCTGACCACCGCCCTTGCCGCCGGCCTGGCCCTCACCGCCGGCCTCAAACTCGGCTTGTGGTATCTGCGTTCGCCGCCGGCGAAACAATGGGTTCTGAATCGACTGGAAACCTGCCTCGGCGTGCGCATAGAGGCGCAGCAAATCCACATCGACTGGCATGGCCGCACCACGCTTACCGGTGTGCGGATGTGGCTTCCCTTGGGCCAACGACCGTTCCTGCACGTCGCCCGTCTCCAACTCACCCATAGCAGCGTCCCCTGGTTCCTCTTGACCCGCGATGTCAATTTGCGCTCCATTCGCATCGTGGATCCGCGCCTGAACGTCCGCCAAAATGCCGACGGCGCTTGGGATATCACCCAGGCCTGGGGCGCCCTCCGCCAGGCCTGGCACCAGTGGCGGGCCACCCACGCTCAAACCCCGCCGCTCTCCGCAATACCCTTGCCCTCCGTGACGCTTACCGGTGGCGCCGTTGCCATTCTCACTCCCGCCGGCCAACGCTTGCAGCTGACGAATATTGCCATGCACGCCCACTCCGGTGGCCCCCTGATGTGGCGCTTTCACCTCTGGGCGCGTAGCCGCGCCCTCCCCGGCCGGTTCAACGCAGTCGGCCTTCTGGTTCCGGGACAACAGTGGCTCCACCATGTGCGTCTCCAGGCGTCGCTGGCGGCCAGCTGGTTAAAGCTGCTCTGGCCGCGGTGGCCCGGTGGAACCATTACCGTGCGCACCGGTTTACGCGGACACGTTGCCGCCGATACCCTCACCGAAACACTATCCCATCTGCACGTGGTCGATGTTCGCCAGCGCTGGAGCCTCAGCGGCGGCGCCCACGGCTACTATGGCCCCCAGCGCTGGCGACTCGCGCCCAACCATCTGCAACTGCGCTGGAACGCCCTGCCGCTGGCGGTCCATTTCTATCGTGGTCACTTCTGGGCCACCACCCAGGGCATCCACCTGCAAAATTTGGCCGCCCAAGTCGGCGGCGGGGATTGCCACTTAAGTGGTCTGCTCCAGCCCTCCCTCGGATCTGGCCAACTGCAGCTCTCCTGGCACAATGTGTCTCTGCTCGGCGGCCGCTTACAAAGTGGTTCCTTTAACGGTTCCCTCACCTCGCCCTGGCCGGGGCGGCGGGTTTTTTCCGCCACCCTGACCTCCCGCGGTCAGAACCGTTACGGCCGCTGGAATGTGCAGCTCCAGGGTGGCGCCACCGGAAGTCTGACCCACGGTTTTCGCTGGCAGGTCGATGCTCCGCGGTTATCCCTGTGGCCATGGACGCGATCCACTCCCGTTCAGCTGACCGCCCTGCACCTTTCCGGCACCTACGCTCACGATAAAATCACCATCCACCGCTGCACCCTGCCGGGCGCGCCGCATTCCCTGCTCTCCGGCAGTTACACCTTACCCCTGGGCCTCTGGCGGGTGCGCCTGCATGGTCCCGGCAATATCTTTCCGCTCCTGGCGCTGCCCGCGAACGTCCAGATCCGCCTCCAGGCTTACGGCAATTTCGGCGGCATGCAATTGCAGCATCTGATCGTAAAAAATCCTTCCTGGGATTTTACCGCCTCCGGCAACTGCCTTTTTGCCGGCCCCTATCCGGTCCACCTCCTGCTGACCGTGACCGGTTTACCCCTGGCTTCCCCCACCGCCGCGCCCGCCACCGGCTGGGCCGTCGGCGGCCTGGTCTCCGGCCATCTGATGACCACCGGTACTCTGCTGCCCCTGAACCTCTCGCTCGCTGGCCGGCTCATGGGCGCCGACTTGCTGGCCAACGGCCACCCACTGGCGCTGCCGCCGGTGCGCGTCCAGGGCACGGTGCTTCACCACCACATACAAGTCCAAGCCATTCCGGTGGCCCTGCTCGGCGGGCAGGTCACCGTCACCGCCACGGCCCGCACCTCCGGGCGCCTGGCCTCGATGGATTTCGCGGCCCGCAACCTTTCCGCCGCCTCCCTGGCCGCCTGGCTGCTGCCGGCGCCCTATCAAAAAGCCGGCGGCCGCCTGAACCTGCGGCTTCATCTGGCCATGCCCCAGGCCGCGTGGCAGACCGCTCGGTTAACCGGGGCGCTCACGCTCCGGCACGGAACGCTGCCGCCGCTGCCGGGCGGGCTGGTGCTGGCCCCCGGCGTCAGCGCCACCGCCCGGATAAACCTGGCCCACGGTGTTCTGACCCTGGCCCCCATTTCCATCCGCGGCGGCGGGGGCGATCTCTCGGGGCAGGTGACCTGGAATCCCGCCCTGCCGCGCCAGACGCAGCTGCGCTTCACGCTCACCCACTGGCCCTTGCGGTTGCAGCGCCCGCGCCTGTCGATGCTCGTTTCCGGCCAGGGCCAGGGGCGCCTGGACTGGACGAAAAATCTGGCCGCGTGGGGCACCGCCGACGCCCAGGCCAGCCTGTTTCAGGCCCGCCACCTGATCGCATCTATCCATACCCATATCTCCAGCAACGCCTCGGTGGTAACCTTCTCCCACCTGCGGGCCTCGGTGGCCGGCAACCGTTGCCGCGGCGCCGTCACTTACAATACCGCCCATATCCTGGCCAGTTCCGCCCAACTGCATTACGCCCTGCCGCATCCCGCCGCGTTGTATGCCGTCGTCCGAAACCTGCTGCGTCCGGGCCGTGCCCCCGCCGCCGCTGAACCAAGCCGGGGCGCAGCGCAACGCCGCCCCGGATTCCCGGTCCCCTTTCCCATCGCGGCTTCACACCCGCCGCCCCCGCCCCCGCCCCCGCCGGTCGCCGAAGCGGGCGACTCGATAAAGCCTGCGCGCCCCCTGGCGAGCCGAGCCGTCTCCGACGCCGCCGTCGCCCTGATGCTCGGCTATCCTCCATCCGCCCCGCCCGCCGGGATCCCACCCGCACCCCGGCCCACGCCGCCACCCCTGGCCGCCTCATCGCCCGCCCCCGCTTCCTCCCCGGCGCCCCAGGTCCTGCGCATGCTGCACAGTGGAAAAATGACCGGTACGCTCGTCCTCCGCCCAGCGCCCGGCCCACACCCCCTGGCCCCTTTGGAATTGCGCCTGAACGTCCACGCCCCGACCGCCCGCTTCGGCGCCATGCGCCTCGGTAATTCCCGGTTCGATCTCTTCATCAACCGACACAGCCTGGTTCTGGATCACTCCCGCCTGGCGCTCGCCGGCGGCGTCCTTCACCTCTGGGCCCAGTTGGGCCGCCACAGCGGCGGCGTCTATTCCACCCACGTCGTGCTCCGTTTTAGCCACATTCATCTCGGCCAGATCACGCGCACCGTCAAACCGAATGATCCGCCCATACCGGGCGTCCTGCGCGGCCATTTAAGCGTGGTGGTGTTGCCCGGCCACTGGAACGATGCCTTCGGCGAAGGGGACCTGCATATCACCCATTCCAATCTCACCCACTCCACCATCATCGCCTCGCTGTATCGCGGACTGCATATAGGGCTGGATCAAGGTACTCCCACCGGCCACGGAATGGCGCGCTGGCGCGTCGAAAACGGCGACGCCTACATCACCGAACTGCGCTACTGGAACCGCGGCGTCAACGTCCTGGCCTCCGGTTCGCTCCGCGACATCTGGCGTATCCCGGACAGCCGCATCCGCGGTTACGCCATCGGTACGGCGCAACCGTTTCGAATACTGCATATTCCCTTTGTCCCACAGGCCCAGGGCGTTCTAACCGCCCTCGAATCCAATGTCAGCGCCGTGCAGGTCGGCGGAACCTGGGCGAATCCAGTTTCCACCCCCGCCACCTTCACGCAGTTGGGAACCGCCATTCAGCAGACCTTTGTTCGCGCTATCCTCGGCCGCCCCGAAACCTCCACCCCCCGCTGACCAGCCTCCGTCCGGATCGTGCTCCGCGCCCGCCCCCTCGTAGAGCCGACGCCCTCGTCGGCTAACCCGCCCCTCCGCACCTTGTGGTGCAGACCTCCAGGTCTGCCGGAAAGCCCCCCGCAGCGCCTCAGTTCCCGCACACCTTATGCAGCAGCGCCGCCAATTCCCGGCCATAATAATCAATATCAAATTCTTCCGCCCGCCGCTTGCTGGATATGACCGAGGTAGTCCGCGAGGGTGCCGGCGCTCATACGGGTCGGGCTTCCGCGAGGACCCGGGCGCGGAACTTTTCCGGCAGATCGCCTGGTGTCGATAGATCAACCGGGATCCCCAGCAGCTCCTCAAGCTCCACCTGCAGCCCACCGAGGTCGAACAGCGTGGCGCCCGGCAACGGATCAACGAGCACGTCCAGATCGCTGCCTTCGCTATCGGCGCCATGGAGCGCGGATCCGAACACACGCGGGTTCGCCGTACGAAAACGGCCGGCCGCCTCGCGTACGGCGCTCCGTTTGAGATTCAGGGCGGTGGACGGCCGCATGGTTTGGCTCCGTGGCAGCGTTCCCATATATGATAGAAGTGCGCCCCCTTACTGTCCACCCCTGGGACCCTGCGGCCTTCGTCACGACGACGCCTTACAGCGGCAAACGAAGACAACCAGACCTTCACGCCCTCGTCGGCTGTCGGGACTGGTCGTCGGCCGATGAGGGCATCGGCACTACGCCGTGGGGGCATCGACGCCGATGAGGGCATCGGCACTACGCCGTGGGGGCAGCGACGCCGATGAGGGCATCGGCACTACGCCGTGGGGGCATCGACGCCGATGAGGGCATCGGCACTACGGTTGCTCGACGATAGCGCCAGCCGCGGCCACGCTGCGCTCCGCGATTTGCAAGCACCTCCGGCAGATTGCGGCATCCGCCATGGCCACGGGAAGCGCCGATTCGGGGGGATATTGTGAATTGACGTAGATAGCGTCGATCAGGTCACAGTCCTCCGCGCTGAGCTGAACCTCATGGTGTTCGGCCGAGGCGCCGCGGATGAGGCTGCCAATCCGGTGCGTCCGGACCAACGGCATTCCATGCCAGGCTCGAATAGCCTTCAGCGCTTTCTCCGTCGCCTGCTGCGCATTCTGGAGGCAAGGGTTGTGTAGACCGAGCTCCAACGCCACCTGCGCCATGCGCAAGTTTTCCTTCGCCTAGCGCAGCCAAAGCCCGGCGTCAGTGCTGTCGCTCATACACCACTTGGCCCTTCTGAATTTCCCGAACCAACTGACCGCCGGGGACGCCGAAACGCAGCGGGATGACGGCCATCGGAATGCGGTTAGCGATCGAGCGCGTGAGCCGGCGATATTTCATAGCCAGGGGAAGGTACGCCTCGTCGCTGTCTTGAAAAATGGCCACGTCCAGGTCATCGGGATCGGCCGCGCTTAGAAAGGAGCCGAACACGATGACCTTGCGCACCTCCGCTTCGTTCTTGAGGCATTGGACTAATTCGGCCTGAATCGCCCGCTTTTCAGTTGGACCCAGTCTCATCGCGCAGCACCCCCGCGTCACCACGGCAACCAGCAGCATGTCCAGGGCGGTGTCCGCCCGAGCCAATTGCGGGCCCGCGGAGGAGAATTTAGCGCAGGGGCGCCGCGACAGGCATAGGTCTTCACCGGCCCTATGTTAAGGCCCCTGCGCATCCCGCGCCGAACGCCCCGCCTTCAATTCCCGGTATTTCGCCACGCACAGGAATTCGTAGATCCCCAGCAGGCGGCAGAAAATATACCCCTCCCGCCCATCCAGAAAGCCCAGCCGCAGAATATAGCTGTACACAAACCGCAGCCACGGCCGACCGGGCAGGTGGCGCGCCAGCCGCTTGATAAATCGCCGCCGCTCCAGCGGATGCCCCAACGGATTCCCCCGCATCCCACCGGCCCACCCTTCCTCCTGCACCAGCGCTTCCCAGTTGCTGTAACGGTTATGCTTTTCCATGAATACATCGATCGTGGCAAACGCCTCGTGGATCATGTCGTGTTTCAGCCACCCGGTCGGACCGTCGCACACCATATGCTCGTGCACCTCGTTGTCGCCGCTTTTCGTGTCACCGCTCGGGGCGATCTTTTCGTATTCACCGCGGCCCTTTTTGATGAGCCGCAGGTTCCAGCTCGGATAGTAGCCGCAGTGGCGTATCCATTTACCCATGAACATGAAGCGGCGATTGATGTAAAAGCCGACCTTCGGCCCCGGCGCCGCCACCGCCCGGCCGATTTCCGCCGCCAGTTCCGGCGGGATCAGCTCGTCAGCATCGACCATCAAAATCCACTCATTGCGAAAGGGCAGATTCTTCAGCGCCCAGTTCTTTTTCTTCGGGTACCGGCCGTTCCATTGGAACGGCGCCACTTTCGCCCCGGCCCGCTGCGCCACCTCCACCGTGCCATCCGTGCTGGCGGAATCGACCACGAAAACCTCATCCGCCCATTGCAGATGCTCCAGGCAACGCGGCAGATTGCCCGCCTCATTCTTAACCGGAACAACCACCGAAACCGGCGCCTTCGGCCAAGCCTCGTGCGCGTGACCGGACGGAGCACAAGCCGATGCGTTGCGCGTGGGCGGCGCCGCTGGGGTGGACGGGTGTGGAGACGCGGCTGGCATCGTCAGCTTCCCCCGGCTGCCTTTAGCTCGAGACACGCCGCGGCAACGGCGGAAATAAACGCGCCAGCCTTCTCGACGGCCTCGCGGGCATCCGCAGGGCTGACCCGTTGCTCGCCACCGTCATCACCCGTATGGCGCAGAGCGGCCAGGAAATCGTAGTCCTCGCCCGCGTGGGTGGCGGGCAGGCCAGGGCGCACCAGATCCCGGTGGAGGGCTGCCCGGATGGCCGGGTGCTTTCTGAAGGCTTGGCCGCGCAGGGCGAACATCGCACTGGCGGCATGAAAGGCCGCATAGTAAGCGCACGAGGCGGCCGAGTCCGCGTCGGTCTCAACGATCTGCCGGGCGGTCCGCAGTGTGCGCCCGGCACGATCCCACTCACTGGCCGCGAACGCTTTCATGCCGCGATACCCTCCTGGTGAGCACTTCGGTACAGGGGGCAGTCGAACGTTTCGTAGCTTTCCACAGACGCCGGCTGAGCGCTGATCGGCCGGCCGACCCGCAAGGCGAGTGAATAAAGCGCGTGTATGTTTATCTCCAGGTCGCGGGCCAGATTGACCGGTCCGTCCAGCAGCACCAGCACGTCGATGTCGCTGTCCGGGCCGGCGTCGCCGCGGGCCTCGGAGCCGTACAGGATCACCCCGCGCAGGCGGCTGCCATGGGCGGCCTGCAGCCGTTTTTTGATTTCAGTGAGCAGCTCCAGCTTGGTCATACCGCAACCTTCGCATGGCACACCATCACCTAATCCGGCGTAGCCGGAGCCGCAAAGAATCTCACGCGAAGCCGCGAAGGGAGGAAGAAACGTTTTTGAACTTCGCGTTTTCGCGCCGCGGTTTAGTCGCCTCGGCGACCGTGAGCCCTGGAACTTCTCCGCGTCGTGCGGAGAAGTTACGCCTTCAGAATCTAACATAGGAACGCGGAATGAATCATTGGGGGTTGGCCCTGTGGTGCAGGTCCCTCCCGACCAAGCGGGGACCCACCCGACCCGTCGGGCGGCGGATAAGCGGACCTGGAGGTCCGCACCACAACCACCGTCAACCACGGCATTGATTCCGCAGTCCTACTTAGGTTGATTTTAACCGACTACACCGCGAAATCGAAGCCCTCGCCCCTGTGACGCGGCGTGGCCGTCAATTCGCCGTAGCGACTCCCAGGTCGGCGACCGGGATAAACCTGGTGGCTCGCTGGTCGGGTTGAGGCGGGATGCCCGGAAAAATTGCCGCATCCGCCGCCCACTGCCCGCGGGGCAAGACCGGCTGAGGCGAGGGGCAGGCGGGTCGTGTTGGCGTGTGGGGCGCGCCAAGTTTCAAGAGGTTTTGCACCGAGGCGGCCCATGCCGTTGTGGCAGGCTTCGCCAAGTCCGCCAAGTTTGAGATGGGGCCCGCCAAGTTGGTACAAAATCGTAACTCATTTCTATTACCGCACTTGTCAAATCTCCGCCAAGCGGCTGTGTTAGAAGTCAAGCGTTTTTTACGAGATTGAGTTGGTGCCATGCCAGATTCTCCCGCAACATGATGTTAAGGATGGCCAAGAGTTTGCGCATACAGGCGACG
>JAJYFE010000093.1 GCA_021785435.1 Planctomycetota bacterium | reverse complement strand
GTGGCTTATCTTCGGTGCGGCCCTGGCCTGGGTAACCATTTTCATGGAGCACACGATGGTGGGCGCCTCGGGCCCGGCCTATCAATTTTCCGTGGCCCAGCGTCTGTTGATCGCCGGCAAGGACTTATGGTTTTATCCGCTGAAACTGCTCTGGCCCTGGCCGCTGCTGGAAGTTTACCCGCGCTGGCCCGTGCACGCCCTGGGCGGATGGCAATGGCTGTTTCCGATCACCGCCTGCGCCGTGCCAATCCTCCTGCTGTCGCTGCGCGGCCGGATCGGTAGAGGCCCGTTCATAGCCGTGGCATTTTACGGAATCACGATTGCGCCGGTGCTGGGCTTTATCTCCTTTTACACCATGATCGACACCTTCGTGGCGGATCATTACCAATACCTGGCCTGCATTGGCTTAATCGCGCTGGCCGCGGAAGGGTTTTGGTTTGTGGTTTCTGGTTTCTGGCCGGGGAAGCGCCGGCGCGACCCAGAACCAGCGACCGGAAACCGGAAATCTGTCCGCGCCGTTGTCTGCGGCGGAGCGGTTCTGCTGCTTCTCGCCTGGCGGTCGAATGTACAAAGCCGGATCTATTCGCCGCCGATTCACATCTGGACCCACGTGCTCAAGTACAATCCCGACTGTCCGACCGCCTTGGAGGAAGCCGGGGTTTATGCGGCAACCAGCGGCCAGGTGGTCCAAGGCATGGCCTGGCTGATGCGGGCCTATCATTTGACCCACGGTAGACAGGCATTAACGGACGCCAATATCGGCGACCTGTATCGTCTGTACTATCACCGTTACGCCAGAGCCATTCACTTCTACCGGCTGGCGCTACGGGCGAATCCCCGGCATCTTTATTCCATCAAGCGGATTGTGCTCTGCTATGAATGGCTCAAAGAGTGGCCGCAGGCGCAGGCAGATCTGCAACGAGGGCTCAGGGATTTTCCCCGGTCCGGATCCTTGCGCCGCGCCTTCGGCGATCTGCTGGCATTTGGACCGCAGCCCCGTTATAGGGCGGCTCTGGCTCAATATCGCCTGGCACAACGTTATCAACCGTACGACCGACTTACCGGCTATAGGCTCGCCTGGCTGCTGCGCCGGCTCGGCCGGGTAAAACCGGCCCGGAAACTCGAGCGGCAAGTGGGCCGCCTTTCCGTGGCTCGGTGGCTGCAAATCGCGCAAACCGACGCCAGGTTCGGTGAGGTCCGACGGGCACTGGCGATTCTGCACGAAGCGGAGCGCGAATTTCCGCATTCCGGACTTTTACACCTGAAGCTGGCGGACTTTCTGGCGGCCCGCCATCGGGAGCGGGCGGCATTGGCCGAATATCGCCGGGCCGTGCGCGATGAACCACGCAACGCCGCGGCGCTCTATGATCTGGCGGTCACCCTGCAAACTCTCGGCCGATGGCACGCCGCGTTAACATACTATCAAAGGGCTGTGCGAATCTCGCCCCGCTGGGCCCGGGTGCGCTACGCCTACGGCCTTTGTTTATTTAAGCACGGGCCAATCGCGGTGGCGCAGAGGCAATTCCGACGGGTCATGCGGCTGTTGCCGCAGGTGCCTGAGGCCTATCTCGGCCAGGCGGCGACCATGGCCGCTTTGGGTAATCCGGCGATGCAATGGCAGGACTTGAAGGAGGGGTTGCGGCGTTTTCCCCATTCCGCCGCGCTGCGGCTGGCCCTGGCCGATGTGCTCGCAAAGCACCGGCGCTATGCCGACGCCGCGGCGGAATATCGCCGCGTGGTTCAGGCGCAGCCGCGCAACGGCCAGGCGTTGTACAATTTGGCTTGGGTTCTGCAGCAAATGGGGCGGCAACGAGCCGCCGCCCGGTGCTATAAACGAGTCGTGGGGATGGCGCCGAATTGGGCCAGGGCGCATTTCATGTATGGTCGGGATCTGTTGGCCGTGGGGCGGGCTGGCCCGGCGGCGGAGCAGTTCCGGCAGGCCCTGGTCCTGCTGCCGGTATCCGCGGCCGATAAACGTCGGTTGGTCTATCGGGCGTTGGCCGAGGCGTTACAGGCCTTGGGGGAGCGCTCGCAAGCCGCCAAGGCGTTGGCCAAATCCATCGAGCTTATTCATAACGCAGGGCTTCGACGGGGTCCTGCACGGCGGCGATAAGCGCCGGGACCAGCGCGCCGATCAGACCGGCGGCGACCGCCAGGCTGACGATAGCGGCCACCGCATGGGGATCCACCTGATCGGGAATACGGGAGAATATGTAGTAGCGCCGGTTCCATATGGAAATTCCGAAAATACGCCAGAGAATGTGATCATGAATCCAGTTGTCGTGGCGGACGAATTCCACGCCGCTGACCATTCCCAGCAGCGCTCCCGCGGCGCTGATCAGCATGCCGTAAAGGACGAAAATAACGCCGACGCCGAATTCGCTGCCACCGACCGCTTTAATAATGCCGATATCCCGTGTTTTGTCACGGACCATCATGAAGAAAATCAGGAAGATGACAATCACCACCACCAGACTCATCAGCCCCAGAAGGAAGACGATCAAGTCGCGTTCATGGTCCACCGCATGGATAAATTCGCCCTGCATTTGCTGCCAGGTACGCACCTGCATGCCAGCCATTAGCATGGTCGGGTGGCGGCGCTCGAAGCGCCGCACCAGGGCGGCAATGGCGCGCCGGCCCGCCCGTACGGCCCCGGAGGTAGCGTCGTCACGGAGGCGCACCTGAATCTGGTTGCAACGCGCGGGGCGCACGCCGCCCGTGAGCAATTCCTGCCGTTGCATGAAGGCCATCTTCTGAATCACTTTAAACGGCGCATAGACGGTGCGACGGTCGACGGTAAACACTTTGGTGCGGGCGTCATCGACAATCATAAAGCGGCGACTCTGCGGCGTCGCCAGGGTGACCCGTCGGGTCACCGGCGCCACGGTGAGGATGACGGGAGCAAAACGTACGCCCGCAGGCCGGTGATAATGGCCGAAGCGATCACGCCGGTAAAGGCCGATATCCACGCCGACGATGCAGCCGTGCTTGGGTTCCGCCGCCGCCGTGGGGTAGCGGGCGGCCGCCGCGGGAGGCGGTTTAAACGACGGTGTCGTCGGGGCCAGGGCATCCAACAGGGCCTGACGATCAGGAAAAACCGCGTGCGGATTTAAGCTTTCGACGAACCTTAGATCGCGATCAGCACGATCCAGGGCGTAAAGGGCCTGCCGGTAATCCTCACGGGTAATCACCTGCCAATGGCGCCGCCAATATGCGAACCACGCCGAGGCGGGAATGGGTTTCAGGGCCAGCAGCGCGGTGCGGCGACGACGCAGCCGACGGATGGCCGCTCTGAGCCGCCGTTGGGCCTGCGCTACGAGCCAGCCGGTGGTGACGGGAAAAGCCAGGGGTCCTAAATCCCGCAGCGCTTCGCGCGGGGCCTGGTGCTGCCAGAACAGGCTGGCTCCGAAATCGCTCACCTTGGACTTGCCGGCCGGGTCAATACCCATAATCTGCACGTAGGTGTTGGCCCCGTTGATTCCAAACTCGGGCAGATTCAGCAGCCCATAGGCGGTAATCACCGGCGTACTGGCCAACACCTGCGGCAACTGGCTGAGTTTTCGCTGTAACTGACGGTAATAGGGAAAACCCGCCATACTCTGGCTGTCGATCACCACATCCCCCATCAGGCCGCGACCGGCGGTGCGCACCCGGTTGACAAAACCGGTCATGATGCTGGTCACCACGATGAGCATCAGCACACATAGCCACACGGCCAGGATGGGGAAAACAACAATGCCCTTGCGGGTCAGATACCGAAAACACAGAAAGAGTTTGTACATATGGTTACGCCGGTCGCAGCAGGGGGAACAGCACCACGTCACGGATGCTGGTGCGGTTCAGTAGCAGCATCATCAGCCGGTCGATACCGATGCCCAGACCGCCAGCCGGGGGCATACCGCAGCTCAAGGCCGTCAGAAAGTCTTCATCCATGCGGGCCATGGATTCTTCCGGTTTCAGCCCGGCCAATTGCGCCTCCAGGGTTTGCCGCTGTACGAACGGATCGTTTAACTCGGTATACGCGTTGGCCAGCTCCATGCCGCCGGCGTATAGTTCAAACCGCTCGGCAAGATGTTCCTGACCGGCCTTGCGCCGCGTCAACGGACAAAGCCCGGCCGGATAATCGCAGACAAACACCGGTTGCCCGCTCTGCTGCAGCACCGGCTCCACGCACTGATCAAACAACTCGCCGCGGAGCACGTCGGGATCTTTCATGCCAGCGTCTGGAATCCGCCGCGCCTCCGCGCAGCGCCGCACCGCGGAGATGTCGGCCATATCCACGCCCACGTGGCGCTGGAAAAGCTCGCCATAGCTGCAGCGTTCAAATGGCGGCGTAAAGTCGATCCCACGCTGGCCATAGGGCAGCTGAAGCCGCGCCGGCGGCGTTTCCACCCCGGGATGAAGCTCGCGCCAGCGCCACCGCGCCAGGTGGCAGAGCAGTGTTTCCGTCAGTTCCATCATACCGGCCAGATCGCTGTAGGCCTGGTACAGCTCCAACATCGTGAATTCGGGATTGTGGCGGGTGTCCAGGCCTTCGTTGCGGAAATTCCGGTTGATTTCAAACACCCGCTCCAACCCGCCGATCAGCAGGCGTTTTAGATACAATTCGGGGCTGACCCGCAGGTATAGATCCAGGTCCAGGGCCAGATGGTGGGTGCGAAAAGGCCGAGCCGCCGCCCCGCCGGCGACCGGTTGCATCATGGGCGTTTCCACCTCCAGGAAACCCCGCGCCTGGAGAAATTCGCGGATGCCGCGCACCAGGTGGCAGCGCCCGAGGAATACCTCCCGCGATTCTGCATTGACCATCAGGTCCAGATGGCGCTGGCGGTAGCGCAGTTCGGTATCGGTTAAGCCGTGAAATTTATCCGGCAGCGGCGCCAGCGCCTTGCACGCCAGGCCGAACTGGTCGGCCCACAGCGTGATTTCACCGGTTTTGGTGTGGCCAATTTTGCCCCGAAACCATGCCAAGTCGCCCAGTTCAAGCAATTTCGCTTGGGACCACTGCGACTCCAGCAAGGACCGGGCCAAACCCACCTGGATCCGCCCCGTCCAATCGGCAATCGTGATAAAGATGAGCTTGCCGATGTCGCGAAGCAGCAGAATGCGCCCCGCGATGCCAGCGCCCGGACCGCCGTCATGCGGGGTGTCGGCTGTATGCAGTCCCCGCGCCGCGGCGATGGATAACAAACCATCGATCCGGCTGCCGAACGGATTCACCCCGGCCGCCTGCCATCGGCGGAGCCGCTCCAGGCGGTCTTTATATTGCGGATTATCAGAAAACATCACGGCCCCAGCTTGGGCAGCACGGTGGTTAAATCGGTAAGGTTTCTGATGACGTGATCCGGCCACTTTCGCCGCGCCGGTGAGACCGCATGCCCATCGCCTTTCCAGACCGTTTTCATCCCCACCCGCCGGGCGCCCTTGATATCCGTTCCGATCAGGTCACCGACAAACACCGCCTGCTGAGCCGTCACCCCCAGATGCCCCAGCGCGGTTCGGAAGATCTCCGGATGCGGCTTGCGATAGACGGTGTGGGAAGAATAAACACGAATCGGAAAATATTGGAGCAATTTCTCCCGTTCCAGATGCCGATCCAGGCAATAACCGGGAGCACAGGTGTTCGAGACAATGGCCAATTTCAGGCCGCTGCGACGGAAGGTTTCGAGCATGGCGTGGGTGCCCGGTTCCACTGTGGCGTGCTGCGCCACCGGCTGGTACCACATCCACGCCAGCGTCCGCAGATCCGCCGTCGGCAGACCGATCGCGAACTTTTCCAGGACTCCGATCATCACATCCATGGCATTGAAATCGCGCCGCCGCAAATTCGACCAGATATAGCGGCGCTTAAACGCCCGGAGATTGGCGCCGGCATAGATATCAAACGGCGGGGCGGAAATACCCTGGGCGTGCAGATATTGCCATGTATCCCGGGCGCCGACCCAGAATAGCTTCCGCGGCTGAACGTCCGCGAAATGCAGCAAGGTGCCAGCTAAATCGAACAAAATGGCCTGAACCATGGACAATCCCAATCGTCGCGGCCCCCATCGCCAGGCCGTAGCCCCTTCCAGGTGTTCCTATTGTAATCAGTTTGGACCTTTTCGTCATGCCGAATTCCGTGGGCCCACAACCTTGGGCGTAGCCAGACTTTACGGGAGCGGATCTGGCAAGATTTGCCAGCGGGGCGTAAGCCGGGCCTGGTTCTGGGGTGCTGTCTTGACCCATGGATTGTTCGCATTGGGGCGCCATGGGCGATTAAAGCTTTGGCCCTGCGAAAAAGTGCCCCCCACCCTTTTTGATATTTCGTTGTGTACACAGCGTGCCCCGGGGGCCGACCGCGTGGGACGTACCGGTAGAGACGGCGCAAACGTGGATGTCACCTTTTTTTTGCCCGCGCCCCGGAGCCTGCGGTCGGCACGGTATGCATGTGCGGTAACTGTTCACGGGCCGTAGCGGTTGGCGTGGTCCTCACCCCCAGCATTCCTGTTGTAATGCAGGGAGCCACCTATTTTAGGGCCGGGTTAAATCGACAGGCGCCGCGTCGGGATAGCCGGCCAGGTCCCAATGGCCGTTACGAACCTGCCTGACCCCGCCGCCGCGAACCGGCCACATGGAAATATTGCCACAAAATCTGGCCACACCCGCTATCTTGGCCTTTCCACGATCGTGGCAAGAAATCACCCCAGTCCTCCGGGGCTTTGAGTCTTGGTGTGAGCAATCCCGTCAATGAAATGTTGCGCCCTCGTTTCACTCGTCACCTTGGGCAAGACGTGCGTAAAATCAAAAGCACGGTATTCGAGGAGAAAAACCCGGGTGCGGCAATTGTTCTGGGGAGGGTATTGATATAAGATAAGGCCATGCCAATCGCGTGATTGCGTTACTTTTTAAGCGGGCCAGGGACCGACCCAAGGAGTTACAGCTATGGCCGGGAGACATGCCATGCGACCTTTCTTCAGGTTATTGATCGCGGTGGTTTTTGGTTTTTGCGCTGGCGGATGCGCCATGCCGCCGCCGTATGGGGCGAATGGAGGTTATGGCGCCGCGCCTGCGTTCGGGGGCTATGCCGGCCAATACGCGCAGCCGGCGCAGTCGGAGCCTCTAACAGCGGCGCAAGCGGCACAGTTGGCGGCCGACGCGATGGCATCCGAAGCTGGATACGCGATGGCAACGCTGCAGTCGGATGCGGAGCGGGGCGACGCTGAGGCACAGCAATACCTTGGTATGTTTTATCAGGCCGAATGGCAACAAACGCATATGCTGCCGGACCTCACAGGGTCGGTTGCGTGGACGCGCCGCGCGGCGAAGAAAGGGATGCCCCTGGCACAGTACCATTTAGCGCTGGCGTACATGGATGGCAACGGCATCAAGCATAGCGTCCGCCGCGCGGTATATTGGATGAAACGGGCCGCAGCGCAGCAGGATTCCGACGCGCAATATACGCTGGGGATGTGGTACCTGGGCGAAACGCGAGGCATTGCCAAGAACCTGTCACGCTTTTTTAAGTTGTTTCGGGCGGCTGCGAAGCAAAACAATCCCGTGGGAGAGTATTGCCTGGCCTCGGCCTATCAAAACGGATCGGGCACGGCGGCAAATGTACTGAAGGCCGGCTATTGGATGCATAGAGCGGCGGCGGCGGGAGTTGTCGGGGCACAGAACGCGCTGGCGGCCACGCGGGTGCCGGGCGTGAGTGCCGCGCCGCGTGCAAGAGCAAATACATCGGTTGCGGTCGCTGCCGCGGACAATATCGCCGCGGCCGCCCCCCAACCGCAGTTACGGCCACTGTATGTACGCCCTGGGTTGATTGGCCGGTTTTGCGTTGGCGCAGGGGTCGCTCCGCGTTGGGACGAATACGTGCCGCCGCACACGAGGGTGTTGTTAACACCTGCGGCCCTGGAACATCTGTGCCAATCAATTAACCGGCTTCCCATCACCCTGGAGCGCGCGAAAAACGGCGGATATACGACCTTCGCCGGGGCGGTGGTGGCCAAGAATCCGGAGATCACCATGCCCTTCGACAGGTTTTCCAGCGCCGCACCCCAAAAATATGATATCAATGCGCTAAGCTACATGATGTTGCAGATCCACCGGTTCGTAAGCCGGAAATTTTACCGCTATAACATCGGCGACATCGTGATGCTCAGGTCGAGTGGACTTGCGCCGTTAAGATCATCGCGCACGCCACCCTACGACAACGACGAGATCCTGATGCTCCAATCGATCCGCCTGGTTGGGCCGAAAGGCTTTCAGGATTTTCAGAGGGCGTCGCCGAACCATCCAAGCGCGTTGACCACGGGAGCTTGGGTAGTGGTACTGCTGCCGCAGGCTCCATTTGCGCCGGATACAACGGAAAAGCAATTTAGCCGACATCTTCGATGGTACAGCCAACATTTCGAAACCCCGTTCCAGGGAGTGGCTGGACTCACGGGGGGCTTGAACCTCAACTGGGCAGCCGACATTTCGCCCAATTCGACCAATTTTCCGGCGTCGGAGGTTTATCGGTCTTCGTCGCTACTGCGGCGGGAGGCCATGCACTGGGACGAGAAATCAATGCCACGCAAGAAGCTCTTGCGCCTGGCCCATGACGGCAATCGCATCGCGCAATTCGAGTTGCGCATGAAGACGCATCCACCCTCGGGGGCCGTGCCTTGGGTGCAAACCCAGCCACCGCTTCCCACTGTGCGCGGGATGCGCCGCTTGCGCAATCAGGCCCAGCATAGTTGGATGGCCCTCTATCAACTCGACACTTACGCCGTTTTGTCGCGCAATTGGAATGAGTCAAGGATCAGGCCCTGGATGGTAACGGCCGCGCGCTACTACATGGGAACATTGTCTGATCCGCGGCGGACGCTTAATGAGCGGGTGGCGCCGAAAAACGCCCTTTGGGCCGAAAAATGGTATCAATGGGCCAATCCCTCGTCGCCGACTCCCGTGGCCGAGCGGAGGGCCTATGACGGAATGCACGGACGTCTCAAATACGGAGCTGAAACATGGTACTTCTGGAAGCTGGCGCAACAGGCACTTAGGCCCTATATCTATGTCAGGGGACGGCCCGGCGGAGGTCGAAGTGCGCCTCTCGGGTACGAACGCGGAAGAAAACTTAGAGCCTATCTCAACCGGCTGCGCGGCGGAGGCAGTCGCGATCTCCATTAGGATTAAAACACCCCATTTCAACGCGGTGAACGGCGCGCCGTCGCCAACGTTGCGGCCTTGATTCCCATTGAGGAAGGTCCCTACATGAAACGCCGTTTAACTGCCGACGAGAAGGAAACCCTGAAAAAGCTGCTTGATTCAGACCAGGCGATCCCGATCGATTTCCTGCCATTGCTTTTTCCTCACGGTGGCGGAATTGTCGGCGAGCGGGAAAACAATTTCCGCGCCAACACCAAGCGGCTGCCGAGATATGATTGGACGGCGCTCCCGCAGCGGGCGAACTCTGCCCCAATTCCAGCTCGCGAGGTTCAGGCCGCGTGGGCGTGGCGGCGGGAAATCTGGCACGTCCACTTCGGGTGCGCCGAGCTGCTGCACCGGGCCTACAGCCGCTACACCGTCGGCCGGTATGCGGACGCGAATGGTTGGAACGACACGTCGCGCAGTCTGCTACGGTATGGCCTGCTTGTGGGGGCGTTAACCCTTCATAATGGATTCGAAGATCGCATCGCGCAGCTCGCCAACGCCCTGCTCGCCAGCCCACTGGACGAAGCCAGGGTGAGTTTCAGGACCATTTTCGTGCATCAAGGCGCCCCGCGCACCTGGGAGGCCGCCCGTCAGGTTTACGGTGATGCCGATTTCAAAAAGGTTCACGACCTTGCAAACGAAGTAAAGCATCGTTGGACGGGTGAGTTTGTACCGCATTTTGAGAAACCGCGTGAAAAACTTGCACGGCTGCGCGCGGCGTCAGTCCCGACCTACGAGCAACCCGGCCTCGTTCTTGCTGGCGATTCTTTCCTACCGCCCGACTGGAAGCCGCCTACCGCGCCGGCAATCTGGGACGTGCCCGGCCGCATTGCGGCACAGGTTCAAATGTCCCTGGCCAATCTCGACGCCATTTGCAAACTGCTGCAAAAATCGCACAATCTACTCGTGGACTTAGCGCTTTGCCTCGACACGGAAATTAACTGGCCGGCGCGGGGCCTGCAGCCGAAGCCATAGAACGGCTGGCGCGAGGGACTACGTGGGACGGCTGCAGTAGCCGGCGACTACCTTCCGGCTGCAACCCAGCCGCCTATCGCGTAAAATCACTGTCGCCCAACGGGGAGGCCGGCTGATGGCGACGCGCCGGCATCAAGGGGACAGGGGATGGCTCTTACCGACCAAGAGAAAGAACAGATCAAGGCGATGATTGACCGCGGCGAAAAGCTGCCGGCCAGATACAAGAGCCTGCTGTTTGCCGATGCCCCGGAAGTGGAGTTGGTCTGGCAGGGCAAAACCAGCGAAGTCACCAGCGTGGTGCTGCCGTTTCAATCCATTGAACAAATTGATGAGCCGCGCCAGGAAACCGGTAAGCCGGTGGATCACCTTTTCGCCGCCGACACGCGCGGCCGCCAGAGTGGCGGCTGGACCAATAAATTAATCTGGGGCGACAATAAACTGGTGCTCTCCAGTCTGAAAAACGGCCCGCTGCGCCAGGAAATTGAAGCCGCTGGTGGTTTGAAACTCATCTACATTGATCCGCCGTTCGACGTAGGCGCCGATTTTTCGGTTAACTTGGAAGTCGGCGATGGTGAAATCCTGACCAAAGAGCCAAGCGTGATTGAAGAACTGGCCTACCGCGACACCTGGGGCCGCGGAACCGATTCCTACCTTTCCATGATGTACGAACGATTGAAGTTGATGCACGGCCTGTTGGCGGAGGATGGAAGCATTTATGTGCACTGCGACTGGCGCGTGAACAGCGCGGTGCGTTTGGCCATGGACGAGATCTTCCGTCCCGAGAACTTCCTGAACGAAATCGTCTGGTGCTACAAGGAACGGGAGAGAACACTGGATTTTTACAACCCCAAACACGACGCAATCTACTTCTACGCCAAGAATCGAACGGCGCGCGGCCGGCCTTTCAACTGGTCGAGCGCCGCATCCGAGTACTCGATAGTGACAAGGGGCAAGTTCAAATTCGACGATGACGACGGAAAAGGACCGTACCAGGTACGTGGCAGGAACCTGCAAGGAAGTCCTATCCGAGCGGCTGATGGATTAAATCGAACGGATGAAGCGAAGTATCCCGGCCTTACCTACCGCGACTACTTGGCCGAGCGTGAGGGGGTGGCGCCACGTGACTGGTGGGAAATTTCCATTATTAACAAGGCCTCCGAAGAAAGGCTTTACTACCCAACGCAAAAGCCGCAGCAGCTAATAGGGCGGATTCTGGCTGTGTCGTCGAACCAAGGTGACCTCGTTGCCGATTTCTTCTGCGGCTCCGGCACTACGCTGGCCGTGGCCGAAAAACTTGGCCGCAAATGGATCGGCTGCGATCTGGGCCGTTTCGCCATTCACACCACCCGCAAACGCCTGATCGGCGTGCAGCGGGAATTAAAGGCCGCCGGCAAACCCTACCGTAGTTTTGAAATCCTGAACCTGGGCAAATACGAACGCCAATATTTCGTTGGCATCGATCCCATGCTGCCGGAGGCCCAGCGCCGCGTGCAGGCGCTGCAGCGTGAGGAGCATTATCTGACGCTGATTCTGACGGCCTACCAGGCTGAACGGCTCTTTCAGATGCCGCCGTTCCATGGAAAAAAGGGCGCCGCCCTGGTGGTGGTCGGCCCGGTGGATGCGCCGGTGACGCAGAGCCAGGTGCGGGAACTGGTGGAAGAATGCCACCGGAAAAAAATAGCCAAAGTGGACGTATTGGGCTTTGAATTTGAAATGGGCCTGGTTCCCGTGGCCCAGGATGAGGCCAGGGGAAAAGGGATAAGCCTGAGCCTGAAGTATATTCCCAAGGATGTCTTCGACCGCCGGGCCGTCGAACGCGGACAGGTGAAATTCTATGACGTGGCCTACGTGGAGCTTAAACCGGCGGTCGAAAAACTCAAAGCGCAGGTGCGATTGACCGATTTCGGCGTGTTTTACCGGCAAGATGATCTGGATTCGCTCGGCGAAACGCTCAAGCCCGGCGGCGGCAAGGTGACGGTGGCCAACGGCCAGGTGGTAAAGATGATCAAGGACAAGCAGGGAGTCGTCACGCGGGAGGTATTGACGAAAAAGTGGACCGACTGGATTGATTATTGGGCGGTGGATTTCCACTTCGGAAGCCGGCCGGAGGTGATGCGGGTGCGCAGCCAGGACGGCGGCGAAACAGAAATGCCCACGGGGAATTTTATCTTTGAAAACGAATGGCAAAGCTTTCGCACCCGCAGAGACCGCAAATTGGAGCTGGCCAGCGGCTGGCATGAATACGAAAGGCCGGGGCGGTATAAAATAGCGGTCAAGGTGATTGATATTTTCGGCAACGACACCACCAAAGTGGTGGAGGTGAAGGTGTGAAAAACTACCGGCAACAGCAGTTGGAGGATCTGATTAGCTGCGCCAAGGTGATCACGCGGCCACCCGGGCGGCAAATGTCGCTGGACCGGGGATCTTGGCGGAATGATATGGAGCTCAGAGCTGAGCACGGGGACGAGCGGTTCGAAGTCTTCCTTCGGAGGGCCGAGGCCCTCCCAGAAAATTTCTCAATTGGGCTTGTGTGGTGTCCCCGCGAGGACCCGGAGCGGGTCTGCCTTATCCGCTGCAATGGCCCTCATGGGGATTTTACCGGAGATATCCCCGCACCTGTCCCCCATTTCAGCCACCACATCCACCTGGCCACGGAGGCGGCCATAGCCGCGGGGGAGAAACCTGAACGGAGCGCGAGCCCTACCGACCGATTCGGTTCATTCGAAGAGGCAATCGCATTTTTCATCGACCGGTGTAACATTGCCGGCTACTGGAAACACTTTCCCCAGGCCAGGCTGCTGCCGCTTTACGACAAGCTGGGGGACCACAAGTGAATTACCTTGAGCTGCTCAAGTTCCAGTTTAATAATCGAGCCGATCTGAGGGAGCGCAGACCAGGCGTGTTCCAACTGATCGCCCCCCTCTACCACGAGGACGGCGACATGGTGGACATCTACCTGCAGGACCTCCACGACGGACGGGTGAGAATAAGTGACTATGCGATGACCCTGATGCGGCTGTCCTGCTCGTACGGGGTGGACACGCCAAACAAGGAACGAATTCTGCAAAAAATCCTAAGCGAGAACAAGCTGCGCGAGGAAGACGGAAAGCTGGTGCTGGATACGCCGGCGGAAAGCCTCTGCCCGGCGGTACTACAGTTCGCGCAGACGGTGGCGAAAGTTTCCAGTATGCGCCTTTACCGGCGGGAGGTCGTTGAGAGCCTTTTTCTCGAGTCGCTGCTCGAGTTTATCAGCGCCAAGCTTCAGGGCTATCGGCCCAAGGAGAAGGTTTATCCGATTGCCGACCGCGATGATCTCGAAGTGGATGTCAAGTTTGAAACCCCGATACCGATATTTCTGTTCGGCGCCAGGGATGTCACGAAGGTGAGATTGGCCGTGATATCATGCCTCGAATTTCAAAAGGCCAAGCTCGCGTTTAAGAGCGTGGTTGTGCATGAAGACTTTGAAAACATCGGCAAAAAGGACCGCAGCCGAATCACCAGCGCGGCGGACAAGCAGTTTCCGTCCTTGGGCGATTTCAAGGCCAACGCCGAGGAATTTTTCCGGCGCCAGGCGGCATGACCGGCGGGATAAACAACGCATGCTGGATCCCGGCCTGATTGCCCGCGCCGGAGGACTGGGGGTTGACCGTGGGCCTTCCGCCTGAATTTCCCACCGACCCCTGCGCTGTCCTTGATCCGCATATTCGCTGGTATCCCGGCGAGCAGGACTTGCGGGAGCAAGGCTACCGTAAGCTCCTGCCGCCGTTGGTGCACCGGGTGCGACAAGCGGTTAAGGCCTGGCGCGACGGCGGCTACCAGGGGGCATGTGAAACCACGCGGGCGCTCCTGAATTGGTGGTTTAACCGTGAACATCTGCTGGCCAACGCCGATAACACGGTCCGGCCGTTTCGTTATTATTTCGCCCAGCGCGAAGCGGTCGAATCCGCCATCTGGCTTTACGAGGTGGAAAAGGCCCGCGATCCGATTTCCCTGATCAAGTTCGATTCCTCCGGAGCGGTTTCCACCAGCATGTTCGCCGGCGACTGGACGCGCTACGTGATGAAAATGGCTACCGGCACGGGCAAGACGAAGGTGATGAGCCTACTGGTGGCTTGGGCGTACTTCCATAGGCGTTACGAACCGAATTCGGATTTATCGACGAACTTTCTTTTGGTCGCGCCAAATATCATCGTGCTGGACCGGTTGCGGGCCGATTTTGACGGCCTGCGGATATTCCACCAGGACCCGGTGCTGCCGGAAAACGGTTACGAGGGGCACAACTGGAAAGATGATTTCCAGGTGAGCCTGCATGTGCAGGATCAAATCGGGGTGATATCCGATACCGGGAACATTTTCCTTAGCAACGTGCACCGGCTGTTCGACAATGAACGCGTGGCGCGCTTTGATGATGCCGATACCACGAATTATTTCCTGGGACCACGGCCGGCGGGGCAAACCAATGACTCGCGCCTGGACTTGGGGGCCGTTCTTCGCGGCGTGCCGGACCTGGTCGTGCTGAACGACGAGGCGCATCATATCCATGATGAACGCCTCGCGTGGTTTCAAAGCCTCCAGGATATTTCCAACCGACTGCGGCTCAAGGGAAGTCGGCTGGCGGCGCAGTTTGACCTGACGGCCACGCCCAAACACGACGATGGGGCAATCTTCGCGCAGACCATCAGCGATTATCCATTGGTGGAGGCGATCCGCCAGGGGGTAGTCAAACACCCCGTTCTGCCGGACGCGGCCTCACGGGCCAAGCTCCGGGAGCAGCGCAGCGCCAGATACAGCGAACAATACCGGGACTATCTACATCTGGGCTATTTGGAATGGAAAAAGGTGTACGACGAACTGGCGCCAGCGGGGAAAAAGTCGGTGCTGTTTGTAATGACCGACGATACCCGCAACTGCGACGAGGTGGCCGAATGGCTGGAAAGAACTTACCCGGAGCTTTCCGGCGCAGTCCTGGTGATACACACGAAAAACAACGGGGAGATATCGGAGGCTTCCAGCGGTAAGAGCCGGGAGGAGCTGGATAAGCTGCGCAAACTCAGCCGGACCATTGACGAGCCGGACAATCCTTACAAGGCGATTGTATCGGTCATGGTGTTGCGCGAAGGCTGGGACGTACAGAACGTCGTGTCGATCGTCGGTCTACGGCCCTACAACGCCAAAAGCCGGATCTTGCCGGAACAAACCCTGGGGCGGGGCCTGCGGCCGATGTTCCGCGGACAGAACGTGCGGGAAAAAGTCAGCGTGATCGGGACCGAGGCATTCATCGACTTTGTGGAGTCCATCAAGGCCGAAGGCGTGGAGCTGGAGCATGTACAGATGGGCGAGCGTACGCGGGCCAAATCGCCGCTGGTGGTGGAGGTGGATCGGGCCAATCCGAAAAAGAACATTGACGAGTTGGACATCGAGCTGCCTGTGCTGGCGCCCCGTGTCCGGCGGGAATACAAGAATCTCGAGGCGCTGGATCCGGCGAGGTTGCCGCACCGCAAGATCCCTTTCCGCAGGTTCACCCCCGCGCAGCAGCGCGAGATTACATTCAAGCTCATCGATACCGGCGGCGTCAGCCATATGACGGTAATGGACGGCACGCTGGAGCCGACGTATCAGAACGTCGTGGGATTTTTCGCCAAGGAAATCATGCGCGATCTGCGGCTGGTGGGCGGATTTGACATACTCTTTGGAAAACTCAAGGCGTTCATTGAACACGACCTGTTCGAAACACCCGTGGGACTGGACGACCCCAACACGCTGCGGAATCTTTCCGAACCGGATGCCGTGGGAGTCATCCACGGAACTTTCAAAAAGGCGATCAATGAATTGACGGTCCAGGATAGCGGCACCACCCGTGTCGTGGACCATATCAAACTCAGCACCACGCGCCCGGCGGTGGTGGACGAGCAACCCTATCGGACTCCGCGCCGCTCTATCTTCAACAAAGTGTTGGGAAATAATTTCGAGCTGAAGTTCGCCGGCTTTCTGGACGACTGCCCGGAGGGTGAAATTATTTCCTTTGTGCGCGGTTCCCAGCAGATCCGCTACCGCATTGAATACCAGGGTGCGGACGGTTCTATCGCCAATTATTACCCGGATTTTATCGTGAAAGAGACCGTGGAATCTTACTGGATCGTCGAAACCAAGGGCCGGGAGGATTGGGACGATCCTAAAAAATGGGAAAGGCTCCAACAGTGGTGCGCGGATGCTTCAGTGATGGATGCGCCACGAAAATACCACGCCCTCTTCGTACAGGAGAAAAAATGGGACCTGCTCCGTCCACGCGGATTTCGACAACTGGTCGATGCCTTTCGCGAAGAATAATGGCCAAAGATTTTCCCACTATCCGCCCTTCTCTCGCCACCACTTGAGGCCCCGCCTCGCCTTGTCGAGTCGCCCTCTTCGGTGACCAGTGGCGATCGGCCAGAGCGGATCGTGCCGCCACCGCTGGTGGTCGTTGAGGTCTTCCCAGCCGCAGGCGATCCCCAGAATCCGTTGGACCAGCACGGTCTCCTGCTCGTGCTCAATCCGGTCCTGACTCCGCGGGTCACGCACACCGGCGGCAGCCCGCTCCGTCAGACGCAGCCGGCGGTTCGCCTCCCGCGGCAGCACCGCCCCGGCATCCGAGGTGATCGGCCCGCCGTTGAATTCCAACACCATTTTTTGCCGCCGCAGGCATGACCACGTGATGGGTGCCGTATTACACTCTGTCCTCCTGCTCTTGCTTCCTAGCAAAGTCGGTGCCATTTACCAATGCCTTGATTCTACAGGGGGCAAGGCTTGCGCGCAAGGTCGCCGTCTGAAAAACCGATGAAATATGCGGGCTAACACGCCGGGCTGATTTCATCACCCGTGTCGTGGCCTTCGATGCCGCGCCGACATAACCGTACCCCCGCGCCCTCTCCCGCCGTCCAACCCGGTGGCCCGCCACCTCCCGCCGCCGGTCCAACGCAAACGCCGTGCCGAAGAGGATTGTGACTGTCCCCATTTTCGACCGCACCAACGCGGCCAGCGCAGCGCTATTCATTTTCAGCCCAAGGTGCCGGGCCACGTCGTAGAGGGTCAACCATTAATCACAACTCCCCCGCGTTTCAGAAATGGCCCGCGGCCGGAACGGCCGGAATGAGCGGAATTTGAGCGGTGGATCAGGCAGGGGCTTTGGTATAAGCGGGCTTGAGCCCGGCGATCATGGGATAATGCTTGACGTTTAACGTGGCTAACTCCACCTTCTCCACGCGCACGACGGCGGCAATGATGGCGTCGGCCAGTCCGACCGCATGTGACTTGCCGAAGTCTCTCTTCAGCAACCCCGCCTCTTTCGCAACCTCGTGGGTGATGCCCACAATCGGAAACAGGGAAATCACTGCTTCGAGTATTTCCCGCTCTTCGCCCTCGCGCACGCCTGCGTACAGTTCCGCAACGGTAATGCTCGCCAGGACCGCGTCGTCGGCATGGCGCTTCAGAAACGCAACGGCCGCGGGGTTTCCACGCAGGTAGTCCACCATCACATCCGTATCCAGGAGCAGCTGGCCCATGCCGGTTTATCCTCGGCCCCACTCCCGGCGAAGCTGGCTGAAATCGGGCAAGTCCTGGCGCGTCGACCAGAGCCCCGCGGCGCGCGTCAACACCTGCTGCCGGCGCTCCCGGCGGGAGCCAGCGATCAGGCGATCCACCGCTTCGCGTACCAGTTCGCTCCGCTTGCGTCCCGTGGCGCGGGAGAGCGCGGAAAGCTCCTGGCGTTCTTCGGGGGTAAGGTAAAGTTGCGTTCGTAGCACTTCAGGTTACCTCTGCTGTATACGCCAGCAGTATACATCACATGACCCCCAGCGGCAACGGTGCGAATCAGGACATCTAAGATCTTACCGAGGGAGGTATCGTCAAGCCATTTGCGATCTTACCGAAGGAAAGGGATGCAGATGGCAGGAGAGCGGCTGGCGCAAGCGCTGCGGAGGTATCG
>JAJYFE010000092.1 GCA_021785435.1 Planctomycetota bacterium | reverse complement strand
TTCTGGCGGACGTGAACATGCCCTGGCCTGGAAAATCAAAGCCAGCCGGCTTTGTGATCGACTTTATATTGCACCCGGCAACGCCGGCATGGAGGCCTTGGGAGAACTGGTCCCGATTGCCGCAGGCGCCGTCACCGAACTGACACATTTCGCGGCCACACAGAAAATCGACTTCGCAGTAATCGGGCCGGAGGATCCACTGGCACTGGGACTGGTGGACGCTTTGGCGGAAAAGAAGATCCGCGCTTTTGGCCCGACCCGGAGCGGGGCCCAATTGGAAGCGGACAAGACCTTCGCCAAAAAGCTGATGCGCGAGGCCCGAATTCCCACTGCGGAAGGCCGTTGTTTTTCAGCGGTGCGCGACGCGCTGGCTTATGTGGAAAGCCGCACCGAGCCACTGGTGGTTAAAGCGGCGGGGTTGGCCCGGGGCAAAGGGGTGGTGGTATGCCGCGATCCGGTCGCAGCGTTGGACGCCGTGCGAAATATCATGGAGAAGAAAGTATTCGGCCCGGCCGGAGCGGCGGTGGTCATCGAGGAGCGACTGGAGGGACCGGAGGTGTCACTGCTGGCCTTGGTCGACGGCCAGACGGCGTATCTGTTGGAGGCAGCACGGGATCACAAGCGGATCGGAGAACATGATACAGGTCCGAATACGGGGGGCATGGGCGCGTATAGCTGTCCCGATCTGCTGGCCGAGGACCTGCTGAAGCGTGCCGAAAGCGAGATCATTGTTCCATTGCTCGACGCCTTGCGACGTCAGGAAATCGACTATCGCGGGGTATTGTACGCAGGCCTGATGCTCACCGCCGGCGGGCCCAAGGCGCTGGAGTTTAATTGCCGTCTGGGCGACCCGGAAACCCAACCCCTGCTGATGCGCCTGCAGAGCGATCTGGTGGAGGCGATGCTGGCGTGCAGCGAAGGTAAGTTGGACCGGATCACCCTGCAGTGGCGGCCGGAGGCAGCGGTATGCGTGGTCCTGGCCAGCGAAGGTTATGGCTGGAAAGCCGATCCGGAGGTCACCCGGGGCGTACCGATTGACGGGCTGGAAGCCGCCGCCGCCCTGCCCGACGTGCAGATCTTTCATGGCGGTACAACCCGGCGGGAAGGGCGGATTGTAACCAGCGGCGGGCGCGTCTTAGGCGTGTGCGCGGTCGGCGCCGACGTGGCCGCGGCCCGCCGGAGGGCCTATGCCGCGGTGGACCAGATTCACTTTGCCGGGATGCAGTTTCGGCGGGACATCGCTCAGATTTGAAAATCCGGCGGAAGGTTCTGCACCCATTCGCGGGGGGGGCGGTTGCGATACTGCAATTCAGGGTGCTTGACGCTGACCCGTGTGTGCGGCGGCACCGACTGGGTGATAAATACGTTGCCATTGATGGTGGCGCCCTGGCCGATCACGGTGGCCCCGCCGAGAATGCTGGCATTCGGATAGATCATCACATGGTCCTCAATGGTTGGATGGCGTTTGGCGCCGCGCAGGGACTGTCCACCGCGCGTGGACAGCGCGCCTAAGGTCACGCCCTGATACATCTTGACATGGTCCCCGATGCTCGTGGTTTCACCGATGACGACGCCGGTTCCGTGATCGATGAAGAAATACTCGCCGATTTCGGCCCCAGGGTGAATGTCGATGCCCGTCAGGCTGTGGGCGTATTCGGTCATGATGCGCGGAATCAGCGGCACGCCGAGTCGATGCAAAGCGTGGGCGATGCGGTAAACGGTTATGGCGAGATAACCGGGGTAGCAGAAGATAATTTCGTCAATCCCGGTGGCGGCGGGATCGCCGTCGAAAAAAGCCTGGGCGTCGGCGGCCAGCATCCGGCGTATTTCCGGCAGGCAGCCGAGAAATTCATCCGTCATGGCCGCGGCCGAAGCGTCATAATCGGTACTGCCGCTGGGGCCGGGCTGGGGCCGGGCGTGGCGCAGCGCCCGCCGCACCTGGTCGAAGAGTCCATCCCGAATCGTGCCGAGCAGGGAACCAACATGGTAGGGCAAATCGGTGGTGGAAAGATTTTGCCGCCCCAAAAACCCCGGAAACAGCAGCTCACGAATCGTCTGGACCAGCATGATGATGATGCGCCGATTCGGCAGATGGGCGGAGCCGATGCACTGCGTTTCGGGATGTTGCTGGTAGCTGGCGATGATGGCCTCCGCCAACTGCGTCAGGTTCTGGGGTCCCTTTCTGCTCACGCCAAACCTCCCGAAACAAGATATTTTATACCACGGTGGGGCAATATGTTATACTGGCTCCGGTCCAGAGCTTACCTGGGAAGAGGCGGTGACCAATGCCGCGGTGTCCGGCCTGTTTTGTGCCGATGACCGATGTGGTCAAAGGCGGCGTGCATGTCAAGACGTGCAGCCAGTGCTTCGGTGAGTGGATGTCGCGCACCCACCTGATGCATCTGGTGCGCGGGCCGGCCGAACTGGATGGTACGGCCACCGGGGCCGCAGCCGTGGGTCTGAAGGAGTTGGCCGCCCTGGTGCACGAGTCGGATACCACCCAGGCGCTGACCTGTCCCGAGTGTCATATCGTTCTAAGCATTGATCGTCCGCATCCCATGATTCCGGTCAATCTGCAATTTTGCCGCAAATGCTCCGGGACTTGGCTGGATGTCGGCAAGCTGCCTCTGGTACGGAAGCTCTATCAGGAGCTGCTGCACACCACAGATCCGCGTTTGACTGCCCTGCGCGATCGCCTCGCGCAGGCGGAGTTAGGCGCGGAGAGGGAAAAAGAGAAGTTGGAATCGTTGCAAACCATGCGGCAGATCCTACGCCACGGTACGGGCGGCACCGGCGCCTTGGATCAGATGGTCAGCATGTTGCTCGGAGAGCGATAGTAGCCGGTGGATTTCAGGGGCTAGGTTTCAGATTTTAGCGGTCAGACTCTAAGCTCGACTTTTGCTGATTTCGGAAGAACCGAAATACGCGATTGCACCGACCTTTCAGAGTGGCGTAGAGTTTTGGCACATCCGTACCAAGCACGGGGTGTGCAAAAACTAGCACCGAAATCGTGATTTCCGAAAGATTCGACCATTGACGCTCCCGAAAAATGAAAAAAAACGAGGTTAGTGCTTTGTCACCGCTTAATTTTCGGGTGTCGCGTCCGGAAGCCGTTCACCGGGCCGCTGCGGGCGACTCGCTAAAGCTCGCCAGCCTGCGAATCGCCCCCTGGCGACCTGCCCGCCCACTGGTCGCCGAAGAGGGCGACTCGACAAAGCCTGCCCGCCCACTGGTCGCCGAAGAGGGCGACTCGACAAAGCCTGCCCGCCCACTGGCGGGGCGAGCGGGGTGACTCGAAGGGTCACCGGGTCGCCGCCAGGAAACTTTAAGGCGACTCGACAAAGCCTGCCCGCCCACTGGCGGGGCGACCTGAAGCCCGGTGCCGCGGGTTCGGTGGCGAGTCTGAGGCTCTTTTTCCAAGCCGAAATTTATCGTTTGACAACGCAGTAGGGCGTTCGTAATCGCACCGAATCACGCTGCGCAGACCGCCGCGCGGCGTCCATTCGCTGATCACACTCATTCGCCGCGGCCGCAGCACGGCGACCAGATCATCCAGGATGGTGTTGGTGACCGCCTCGTAGAATATGCCGCGATTCCGAAAACTTTGCAGATACAATTTATAACTTTTCAGCTCGACGCACTTTTCGCCCGGCACATAAATCAGCCGGATCGTTCCGAAATCCGGCTGGCCGGTTTTGGGACACACGCTGGTGAATTCGGGGGCGATATGCTCAATTTCATACTCCCGCCCCGGCCGCGGATTCGCAAAGGTTTCGAGGTACAGGTTTCTGGGTGGCTTGGGTTTCATATGACTTTCCCTCACGTTCCGGGCTGGTTGCCGTAAAGAGCGATCTGCAGGCGTGGTCCAAAGCGAAATCCGCGTTGCTGGCACAGTTGGGCGACCCAGCCGCCGCGCCGGGCCAGTTCGGCCGGCGTAACCCCCTGCGGCATCAGCAGCACATCGGCGGGGTTTACCGCACCGATGCGCTTAAGTATATCTTCTATCTCGATCAGATCGTCCGGAGCGCTGACCACAAATTTCCATTGAATCCTGGAGATCAAGCGGCTGCGGGCAAAGCGCCGCAAGACGTCCAGCCGGATTCGTCCGCTCTCATGGGCCGAGGCCAACCGACCGCCTTGCCGTCGCCACGGTGTGGAATTGGCCAGTTTGGGGCTAACGCTCGCCAAGTGCAGGCGCAGGGGCCGCCACAGTGTTCCGGCGGTCTCCAGCGTTACCAGCCGCTTCGCGGCATTCAGGCGCCGGACGAGTTCGGGCAAGTCGGGCTGTAACATTGGTTCCCCGCCGGTAATGACCACGTGTGGTGAGGGGATATTCTTGATTTGGGCGACGATCCGGGGAATGCTCATGGTTCGCCCCCGCGGCGACCAGGATGCGTACGGCGTATCACACCACACGCAGCGCAAGTTGCAGCCGCTGGTGCGAATAAACGCCGAAGGAACACCCGCGTATTGGCCCTCCCCCTGAATGCTGTAAAATATTTCCGCGATCTTCATTTTCTCGACAGCGCTCAGCGGTCGGCTATCAGCTTCCCGCGATCGACAACCAGGCGCCAATTTCCGGCGGGGCGGGGGCGCTCCGCGAGGCAAGGTTTGGTTTAGAATCTACCTCAAAACATCGCGGGAGTCGCGTTGGCCCGGCCAGGTTTTGAGATAGATTCTTAATCGCCCCCGGGGGCCACCACGGGGCTACCAGTCAGGGCTTAAAACCCACTCGTGCCCTTTCACCGGGTCGCCGCCAGGAAACTTTAAGGCGACTCGACAAAGCCTGCCCGCCCGCTGGTCGCCGAAGAGGGCGACTCGACAAAGCCTGCCCGCCCACTGGTCGCCGAAGAGAGTGACTCGACAAAGCCTGCCCGCCCACTGGCGGGGCGAGCGGGGCGAGCTAAAGCCACGGTGCTTGCAATTCTGTCCTTCCGCCACCTCTTTGTTTTACTTTTTCCTTGGGGGGTCCTCCTAACCTAAAACCTATCGCCGTCAGCATACGCCAGTGGATCCGTCAACCCGCACGCCGCGAATGCCTCCCGGCGCAGGCGGCAGGCATCGCAGCGTCCGCAACTGAGGCCGGCCTGCGGATCATAACACGAAAAGGTCAAGCCATAATCCACCCCCAGCGCCAAACCCAATTGAATGATCTCACTTTTGCGTTTGGCGATCAGGGGGGCATGAATCTTAAACACACCACCGCCCTGCACCGAGGCGCGGGTGGCCAGATTCGCCATCCGCTCAAACGCGGCAAGGTATTCGGGCCGACAATCCGGATAGCCCGAATAGTCCAGCGCGTTGACCCCGATGAAGATGTCAAAGCAACCCAGCGTTTCCGCCCACGCCAAGGCGCAGGAAAGGAACACCGTATTCCGCGCCGGCACGTAAGTGATGGGAATGTCCCGTCCCATGGCCTGTGGAGCGCGGTCCTTGGGGACCGCCAGTGAACTCGTCAGCGCGGAACCGCCGAATTGCCGCAGGTCAATGGCCAGCACCCGGTGGGTCTCCACCCCGGCCCGCGCGGCCAGGCGCTGCGCTGCGTCGAGTTCCAGCTTATGGCGCTGTTTGTAATCAAAACTCAAGGCGCAGATCTGGAAGCCCTCAGCCTGGGCCAGCGCCAAAACCGTGGCTGAATCCAGTCCGCCGCTAAGCAGCACCACCGCCCTTCGGCGCTGCCGCCCTCGGTAGTCCGCGCTTGGCTTTTCGGCTTCCGTTTGTCGCCGCGGCGACCTTTGGATCGGGTGACCGGTCACGGACGTATCACCGCTCCCGTCGGTCGCGCACGATCGCCTCCAGCAAAGGCACGGGATCGGCGTAAAATGGCGGCTCGGGCGGCCAACTCACCAGCACACTGGAAGCCAGCAGCTGCCGTCGCTGGTAAGCCGTATACCAACTGAAATTGGAGCTGGGCAGGTCGACCGTCCGGGCGTAGATAAAGCGCCACGTCTGCTCGAACATGTAGCAGTTAATCGCCACCAAGTCGAAGGCGCCGCGCGGCAGGCAGGTCGTCTGGATGATCGAGCCGTCCGGCAAGGTCAGCGTGCGCCGATGGCCCGCTTCAAGCGCCGCCCGTCCCAATAAAATCTGTTGCCCCGTTTTGGGATCGATCCGCTTACGCAGATAGCCGCTCTGCAGCGATTTGCCCCGCACCGTGATCGGGCACCCACGGAAAGAGATAATATGGTTGCCTTTCGCGCCGCGTTGGTAGTCGTTGGGCTTGCCAACGTCTTGGACCAGGGGCGAGGACCGCAGAAGCTGCTTGACTAACTGCAACTCGGCCACATAGCCGAGCATGATGCCGCGGAGGCCAGCGCTCCGATTCACGAGGCTGGTCAGTTCCTCCATGGTAATGTCCCAACGCTTCAGCACGTTGCCGCGGAGGGGAACCTTCGGGGGCGACCAGCCGGGCGCCTGGCCATCCCCGGTCGGCCCGCTGACCGGTCGGGTCAGCGCGGGCTTTCGCGCCGCGCCGGCCTCTACTATTTCCACCTCGCCAAACAGGCTGGCTCTGGTCCTGCGCGCCGCATCCGTCATTCCCGGGCGACCAGCGCGGCGCGGGGAACGCCCCTCCATCGCACGAACGCGAGCGGGCCAGGCCGAGGTGCGGACGGACGACTTCATCCCTTTCCTCCGCCGGCGTTCAGCACCCGGCCACGATCACTGCGACCTATCGCCAAGTCCATCTTTTCCATTGAGATGTTCCGATCCCGGCCTGCCATCGCGATCTGGCCGGATTTAAAATTACGTTGCCGTGCGGTGCATGTCAAGCCGGATGGATGTGGCGGGAGCAGGAAACCGCTGCCCCTGAATTGCACCGGATCCATTACAATGGCCTGCTGGCCAAGGAGTCCGCCCCATGCGTCCACCGGCGAACCGCCCCATCGTCGTCGGCCTCGGTGAAATTCTCTGGGACCTGCTGCCCCACGGACGACAATTGGGCGGCGCCCCGGCGAACTTCGCTTATCATGCGCACGCCTTGGGGGCCGAGTCCGCTGTGGTCAGCGCCGTCGGCGACGACGAGCCGGGCCGGGAAATATTGCGCCGACTTGACGCCCTGGCCCTGAATCGTGAATTCGTCGCCGTGGACCCGCGGCATCCCACGGGCGCCGTCTCGGTTCAGCTGGACGGTCAGGGCGTACCGGCCTACCGCATCCATGAAAACGTGGCGTGGGACTTTATTCCCTTTCCGCCAGGCCTGGAAAAACTGGCCGCCACCGCGGACGTTATCGGATTTGGTTCGCTGGCCCAGCGTGCCCCGGTTTCCCGTGGAACCATCCGCCGTTTTCTGGCCGCGGCCCAACCCCGGTGCCGACGCATCTTCGACCTGAATTTGCGGCAATCGTTTTACGACCGTGCCGGGATTGAGAGCAGCCTGCGCGGGTCCAACGTGCTGAAACTCAACACGGAGGAACTGCCCGTGCTCGCCGGGATGTTCGGGCTTCGTGGAACAACCGCCGCGCAACTGCGGCAACTGTTGGACCGTTTTTCGCTGGAGTTGATCGCGCTGACCCGCGGCCCACAGGGCGCCATTCTGCAGACGCCACAGCAGCAGGCCTCCTGCACCGGTTTTTCCGTCCAGATTGCGGATACCGTCGGCGCTGGGGATGCGTTCACGGCGGCGCTGGCCATAGGCCTGTGGACAGGCGCCAGTCTCGACGCGATCAATCAACACGCCTGCCGCCTGGCGGCATTTGTCTGCTCGCAACCCGGCGCCACGCCGGCGCTGCCGCCCGAACTGGTCAGCCAGACCAGTAAAAAGTAAAAGGTAAAATAGGCGGATGACGAGAATAGCGTCACCCCCCTATATAGCCCCCGATCGAGGAGTCGCCTCTGGAGACCTTGTCGCGGGTGGCGCCTCCGGACGCACCCAACCGGGCGATTGGCAGGACAGCATCTCGCAGACGCTTCCCTGCCTTTTTCACTTTTCACCTTTTACTTTTCACCTCGCAGCGTCCGCGCTAGCCTTCGATATAGCGCCGCTGATCATTGAGCAGGGCCACCACTTCACCGAAGCTGCGTGGGGGCGGCGGCGTCAGCAGGCTGACCACCACATGGGCCAAGGCTCCCGCCAACGCGGAAACCAGCGCCTGATTCAAATAGGCTGGCGGGGACGGCGTAAACATGATCAGCAGCGAAACCAGTGGGGTGGTAATCAGCGCGGCCAACGCACCCTGATAGGTTCCACGTTTCCAGAATCGCCCCAGCAGAATAATGATGGCCAAACCGCTCATCGTGACCGGCAAAAACTTGCCCACGAATCCCACGATCGTTCCCGCCCGCAGCGCCGCCGCCGTCGCCACCAGGAACGCTCCACCCAGAGCCAGCCGCGTCATCAGCAGCGGCCGCCGGGGCTGCCGTCCGGTCAAAAGCGGGTAAATGTGCCGCACAAAGAAGGTGCCGGCCGACATGGCGTTCCAATTGGCGCAGGAGAAGATTCCACTGGTCACGGACACCACCACCAGAGCGGCCAGCCAGGCAGGCAGAATATTCATCACCAGCCACAGCAGCGATTGATCGGCATTCGCCAAATGAGGATTCAGCCGAAAGGCGTACATGCCGGTGATGCCAATGACGGTGGAAAAGATGATCACAATCACACCCGCCGCCACCATGGCCCCGCGTGCGCCATGTTCACTGCGGGCGCTGTACATGCTTAGCCGGCGCCCGGGATCGGCAATGACGGCGAGTACCAGCGTGGCGATCAGGCCGATGATCTTCCAGCCGCCATATGAGGCGGAACCCAAGAATGAGAAATAGGCCGGCGGCATCGCGCTGCGCAGGCCCGTCCATCCCCCGCTGTGCTCCAGGGCCGACCAGGTCAGGATGGTAAAGCCGCACAGCAAAATAATGGCTTGGATAAAATCGGTATAGACCACGCTCTTGACGCCGCCGGGCAGAGCGATGGCGGCAGTGATCAGGCCGGCCGCCAGCACGCAGGCCGTCGGCGGCAATGCGGTCACCGCGGCCAGCACCGCGGCGCCACCCATAATTTGCACGGTCAGCCAGCACAATTGCGAGAGAAACAGGCTGATGTTGCAAAATTCCACCACGATGCGATTGGCCCCATAATAGGCGGCGATTTCTTCGCTTAAGGTGATGAATTGATGGCGCCGCATGGAGCTGAAGCCAAGTCCCGTCAACGCGGTACCCAGCCCCAGACCGATGGGGTACGCGCTGCCGGCCCAGCCGTGTCGATAGGCTAACCCGGAGGCGCCGACGATCACACCGGTTCCAATGCACCCCGCGGTGATGGTTCCCGTGAGCACCCAGAAGGAAAAGCCGCGGCCACCGACGAGATAGTCGACGGGTTGGGCGATTTTCCGCATCCAATAGGCGGAGAAGGCGGGCATCAGCACCGCATAAAGAATTAAGCCAATCGCAATGGCAACCTGTGTTGGCATGGAAAACCCCGTTGCGCCGACCGCGTGAGTACCGGATAATAATTCCCGATGGACGTCGGAATTGATCCGCGGCCAATCACCAGCCACCGCCTTATCATGTGGTGCTCGGACTGGTTGAAGGCCCGGCCATATCTTCAGACCAAAACCGCCCACCCGGCTGCGGAAGATATGCCCGCAGCAGGTAATTCAGGTGTTTCGAGTCCTTAACCCGTGTCGGCGCCCCGCCACGCGAGAACCTGCGCTTGCCCGCTTGTCCAGTGCCTTGGCCAAGACACTTTCCCAAGTGCTGCTTTATGCGGGTCTGCAGCCGTTGCGGCTCGCTTTTCTGATACGTACTGATCACCGCATGAACATGCGTTTCGGTGATGGCGATTCCAGGAAGTCGCCAACTCTCCTTCTGGCAAATTTCTTTGGCCGATGTAAGCAAGAGATGCTCCTGTAGGCCATCCCAGACCACCGGTGGCCCTGAGGCAAGGCAGTCCCGTGCGCGGGCCAGGCGCGGGTCGGCCGCCAGGATTCCCCGCTGGCCGCGTTTTACGTAACCCGGCGGATGATCGGCCTTCCACGAGCGATAGGTGTGCAACACGAAATGGCCGACCACTGTTCGCTCCCAGTTACGCCGGCACGGCCACGCGAGCACCGGACGATAATTGCCCCCGGACATCGGGATTGATCCGCAGCCAAGCACCAACCACCGCATTATCAGGCGGTGCTCCCGATTACCGCAACTGCGGAAGCACCGGATGAGAAGCCGGTGCTGGATCCGCGACCAAGGCATCCTTCACCTTACCGGGGTTACGGTTAAGAGCCGACAGGCCTGTGGACCGAGCACCGCATTGAACTTATTTCTGAATATCCCCAGCGACCGGTGTAACCAAAGATCGCGTACCCGGGCGCGACCATGAAATCCCAAGCTGGCCCACCGCGCTGTCACCAAGGCCCGGCGCTTGGCCAGATTGAATAGCGCTACCGTATAGGTCCCATTCGCATTGGGTACGCGCCAGACTTGTTGCGGCGCGGCCTGGGATACCGGCGTGGCGGGGCGGCCGGCCTGGTCGATGGCGATAGCCGCCCGGTTGGTAATGATTTTAAAGTCGTGCGGGGTAAGATGGGTTAAATCCGAACCAAGATAAAGCGGTGCGCAGCTAAGGCACCACAGCGTCATCGTGGTGCGGCGCTGGGCCGGCGTTAAACCATCCCGTTTACCGTTGCCAATCTCCAGGGAATCAAGATCATTCCAGCCCCCCGGTCCGGCGAATCGCGCCCACTTCGCGGCGGCACGGAAGCGGTAGGAAACATGCAGCCAGTTGGTCAGATAGGGTGTGCCGTAAGCTTCAATATCGCCGGTGATGCGCCAGCCATTGGCGTATTTTCGCCAGAGAGCGGCGTAGTGGATGTTCAGATGGCTGGACAATTCCAGCCAGATCGGCCGGCCAGTGCGTTGAAGTGCCTGGGCCAAATGAGCCAGCCACGAACGGTCATCGGCTTTCACCGGCCCTCCGCCCGGGCCGACCCAGTCCACCTTGAGGAAATCGACGCCCCACGCGGCGAATTCATTGGCCCAGCTTTGCAGGTATTGGACTGCCCCGGGTTTGTTAAATTCGATACCGCAACTGCCGTCAGGGCGGGTGTTGCCGGGAATCGACGGGGTAGCTATTTCCCGGGCCCGGTAAGGCGTGCCCAGGATAGGGTCATTGGCCTGCCAGACCGAGCGGGGCATGCCGGGGCGGATATAGAGGCCGATTTTCAAACCAAGCGCGTGGATATAGGCGGCCAGCGGCTTGATTCCGCCCGGAAATTTCCGTAAGTCCGGCTGGGGTCGGCCGTAACGGTCGAATCCACCCTTTTCCCAGCGGCGGTTGGCGTTCTTCCACCAGCCGGAATCGATATTGATGTAGACGTAACCGTATTTCTTGAGCCGGGCGGCCAGGACGCGAGCCTGGGCCTTGATTTTGGCCGCGGTGGGATCCAGCCGCATGGTGCTCCAACTGCTCCAGCCCATGTAAGGCCGCTGAGCGGAGGCGCTTTTCACAAACGTCGAAGCTTGGCTGGCGCAGGCCGCCCCCACCACAACCACGACCAACAGTGTTCCCGCGATCCGCGCGGGCCTGGCCGACATCCACACCATACCTGTATCCTCTTTTTCAACGCGCCTAACCCAAACGTTTCACGACCAAGGGCCCAAAGGGCACGGAGGTTCTCACGGCAAAAGAACCGGCGTGAGTCTTGTTATTATTTGCGGCCTTGCCTATCGTGACGTCCGCGCCTGGCCGCGATAATACGGTGGTAGCGTTGAATTTCCGAGCGGGTCAAATCGGTGTAGAAAAAACCCCAGCCATGGCGTTTCGCACCAACCCCTCCCATCAGCGTAGGCTCCATATCATTACTTAAATTAGCACTGTACTGGTCGCCCCCCTCAAATTCATTCCATTGGCACAGGAACAGAAAATGCGGCAGATAGTGGTCCGCTACGCGCCATTGGATGCGATAGGTTTGGCCGTACGCCTTTCCGCCGGCGTCGGCCGCCAGCCAATTGTTCAGCCCCGGCCCCGGTGCATTAACCCCTGGATAGCCGTCGGTCACCGTCAGCGCCTCCACCCGACCCTGATGATAGGTGGGCGTCGCCTTCTGGTCATACCACGACCATACGCCATAACGTTCTTCTTTAGTCAATTGCAACCAGGCTCCCACATAACGGATCGTGAAACGCGGATCCTGCACCACCGGCGGATGGGTGAAATGCGGGCCGTTCAAATAAAGCAATAATAGGGGCTTGTGATGATAGTGCAGATAGATCCGTCGATATTTTGGATTATTGATGAAGTGGCGGTAAAGGTAATTAAGCTGTTGGAAAAACCACGGGCCGGTATAAGGCGTGGTGTGGTTTAACCAGAAATTATGTTCCGGCCCCATCAGAAAGACGACTTTCGGATGCTGCCGCATACCGGAATATACATGAAACAGCGCCTTTGTCGCCGCGATGCATTCCCGCGCCATGGCGTCGGGAAACGGTGCCGTCAAATTATTCGTCCAATCGGTTTCCACGAAGTTAATGCCCATCCGGTTAAACCAGAGGGCCTGCTGGCGTAACACGCGTGGATCCAGGGAGCTGTAGCGGCCCAGAATCGGCTCGGCTTCCTCCTGGCCCCATCCGGCATAGCCCGGCCCGAACCAGGTTTCGTATTCCATGCCAATGAGATGGTGGGGATCGGCCATAACGTGGAAGCGGCGGCGGCGCACCTGGACGGTCACAGTGTTCGAGCTCCGCAATACACGTGCCGGCGACGGTGGAAATGCGGTCAGAACCGCCATGCCAGGCCAACCCTGCAGAGAGTGATCCCACGCCCCCCGGCCGACCAAGGTTTCCACCTGGGCCGACTGCGCGCGGCCGGCGGCAACCGCGGCAGGCCAGCCGGAGGGCCTGGTGGCAAAACAACTCCATCGAGAGTTGGTAAAAATCACCTGGTGACCGGCGGCGGTATGGATCGTCAACCGGGCCAGCAAGCCTGCCGGGCCGTCAACATTGAAACCCTTCACGGATAGCACATTCGTGCCGGGATGCAGGTATTTTTGCAAATTCCGCAGATGCTGTACGTCCTGCCAGCTGCTGCCGGCGCCGATCAAATGTCCGTTCAGGAAGGCCGTAAAGGAGTTATCGCAGGTGATGAACAGACGCGCCGACCGTGCCGCCCCGCCCAAATGGAATGGCCGCTGGAAATAAACGGTTTGGTTGTTCGCCACCCGCTTGAGCCAAATCCAGTAAGCTTCGGAAATCGTATGGCGTGCGAGCAGGGCCACCTGAATCCGGGCCAGGCCCGGCTGCGGCAGCGGCAGCAGGAAACGCGCAACCCCCGAAGGCCCGGTGGTTTCGCTGGCGCACCATGGCTGACCATCCAGCAAGGCCCGCAACTTTAACCCCGCCAGCGGCCTGACAACTTTGGTTGCGGCGCCGTTGACGCCCACCGTGGCGCTGCCCACCCCGGCCGTCCAACCGGCAATGGCGGATGGATTCGGATAACCCAGGTAGCCGGGAAACCGCGCATAAGCTGCGGCATCGACGGAGAAATCTCCGTTGTGAATCAAATGAGACTGGACCGTACCCGTGCCCGACGTTGCTGAGCTGCGGTAAAAACTCTTGCTCCGTGCCCGTAGCGTCACGGCCGTGACATCCACCGTCAGCCCCGCCCCAACGGCACTGCGATTGAGAAACTCGATACGGGTTGCTGCGGAAGCAGCCGTAAAGTTCAGCGTGAAGAATCGAAAGACCGCATCCGTGATCGGCGGCGTCTGGACGGCAATCCGCTGGCCATTGACGGCGTTGGCCACCAGCACTTCGATGCGGTCGGACTTTTCGCCGCTGCGTGCTGCCGCGGCGTAACGGAGCTGATAAGGCCGACCCGCCGCCGTGGACACAATCTGGCTCAGGCTGTTGGTCGGTTCGCCCCCGCCGTTTTGAATAAAAGCGAATTGCTTTAGGCCCGCCGTGGCGGCCGGAGCAAATGGCTCGTCCGCAACCTGCCTAACCCGGTCCGCTAGTGCCGAAATTACCACGCATTGACCATCCCGGACCGCGGTGCGATTGGAACTGATGGTGAGCCGCACGGCCCCGAGCCGGCTGGCCGTCGGGACACTCCGCGGCGCCGCACGCAGCACGCCCCCCACCGCAAAACCGCAGGCCAGAAGGCCAACCACATTCAAGCCTTTCATCAACTCGCCCTTTTCTCGCCACCTCGGAAATAAACGCCCCATGGAGCACGGGGTTGCGGCGCTCCGGCGAAACGCCACCCCGTCGCCGCAGTTTAGTGCCTTGTCACCGCTTAACCTTCGTGTACCCCGTCCACCGCCATTCATCGGGTCGCCGCGGCGACTAAACCGCACCGCGGAATCGTGGGTCTATCGAACCACAAAACGCAGCCGCGCCTGCGCCGCCACGGGATGCTTCAGTCGGCGGGCTTCATGTCGATAAGACAGCCGGAAAAAACTCTGGCCGCCATCCGCCCGCAGCGTCAACGTGTGCCATCCTGGCGCCACGCCTTGCAAATGAACCGGCCAAGATCGCCGGAAACCGGGAATATCGCGGGCCATTATCCTGCGGTCCAAGCGCAGCGTGAAACCCTGGGGCACCTTGCCCGCGCACGCCCACCGCACGGTCATATCCCGCGCGGAGATCTCTTGGCCACGGTGCGGGGTGCCGATGGCCAACAGCGTAGTGGTGGGATGTGGCTGGTGGTACAGATGGAGGAAGGCCCGCGTCAGGTTCAGGTAGTAGAACCCCCAGCCGCCGCAGCCGCGATACGCACAGGAAGTCAGCGAAGTCGGCTCAATATCATTATTCAGTTGCACGCTGTAGGAGTCCACATAGCTTTTCGAGCCTTTGGGCTGACCGGCGAATTCGTTCCACTGGCAAATCGTCAGGAAGCGCGGGCGGTACCGCAGGGCGGTATTAAATTGCCTGACAAAGGTAAATCCACTGTCCCGGGCCCGCGCTGCCGGTGCCAGCCAGCCGCCGGCGGCAAAAAAGGCCGGGGTGATGGTTAAGGCCTCACACTGGCCGCGATGGTAAACCGCAATGGGATGAGTCGAGCCATCCATCCACGACCAATAGCCGGCCTGAACCAGCGCGGGTGCGTCTTGCAGCTGCGAACCCATCCAGCGCACGGTAAATTCCCGGGTGCTGATGGGCGGTTCGCCGGCGGCCAACTTGCCGGCCAAAAACGCCGGTCCGCCGCCATTAAAGATCACCATCAGCGGCTTGTGGCGATAGTGCAGGTACAATCCTTTAAACTGGGGATTGCGAACATAGTGCCGATAAACCCAGCGCATTTCTCCATTCAGCGCCGTGGTGGTTGTCACCGGCCCGTTATCCAGGCCCAGCAGCAGAACCACCTGCGGCGTGGCGATGCCTTCTCGCCTTAGGCGGGCGTAAGTCTTGAACAGCAACGTGGTCGCCGCCAGCAACTGTTTGGCATACGTCCCCATTTGGCTGAAATAACGGTCGCCCCACAAATTATTCGTCCAGTCAATCATGATGTAGTTGATGCCCATCTTATCGAGCCAAAGGGCGTGTTGCCGGATCACCGCGGGAATGAAGGGATATTTGCCCATCAATGGTATCGCTTCGGCCGTGCTCCAGGTGGCGTTCAGCGGTGTGAACCACGGTTCATATTCAATACCCACCAGATGCCGCCGGGGCGGTAGCGCCGGAAATTTCCGGGCCAGCACCCGCACCGCGACGGTATTGGATGTCCAGACGTGCTTCGGCAGTGGTTGGCCAACCGGGAACACCGCCCGACCGCCCAGGCCCGGCCAGCCGCGAATCATTCCACCCCAGGCACCGCGCCCCACCAGGGCCTCCACATGGGCCGGCCGACCCGCTGCGGCCGGAAATGCCGCGCCCGGCCAAGCGGTGGGTCGGGCCGACATATAACGCCACGTTTGATTGGTGAAAAATACTTTCACCCCGGCGGCGGTATGGATCGTCAACCGGGCCAGCAAGCCTGCCGGACCGTCAACATTGAAACCCTTCACGGATAACACATTCGTGCCGGGATGCAGGTATTTTTGCAAAGTCCACAGATGGTGCACGTGCTCCAGGTTACTGCCCTTGCCGATGAAATGGCCGTTTAAAAAGACCTGGAAGGCGTTGTCGCAGGTGATCAGCATGTTAGCGGCTTGAATGCCTCCGCTCAAGTGGAATTGCCGCTGGAAATAAACGGTTTGGTTATTCGCCACCCGCTGGGACCAAATCCAGTAGGCTTCGGGGATCGCCGGGGCGCCTCGCGCGGCCACCTGAATCCGGGCCAGGCCCGGCTGCGGCAGCGGTAGCATAAAGCTGGCCACCCCGGCCTGATTCGTTCGCGTCATCGCCCCCCATTGCCGACCATTCACATAGGGCCATAATTTAATTCCGCGGCGGCGGTGACGCTGGAGCATGAGGATCCGCCGAATTCTCGCGGTGACGATAACCGTTCGCCCCTCCCCCACCGCGGTGTGATTGACGCTGATATGAAAAGCCGCTGGAGCGGGCGCCGCGTTCAGACGGCCAACCAACCCCAACCCCACAGCCAGCAACCATGCCGCCAGACAACGTTTCATTAATCTGTCCTTTCTTTCAGGCCAACCCTTCTGCAATCAGCGGATTTCCGTCTACGGCCATGCGCCCCCTCCCGTGCCGCGGTTTCCCTCTGACGCTTAGGACTATGAAACACAGCCGTTTTTTCATCGCCCGGAACGCCAGCGACGGAATTCGGGCGCCACCGCTAAACCGCGCCCCCCCGCTGCAGTTTAGTCGCCCGCGGCGACCTCCGGGCTTATGAGACAAACACCCGTACGCTCGCAGCCCTTCCGGCGCGGGGCCGATTATCACCACGCCCAAGTGGTGTTGGAAGCTCCAAACGAATTTGCGAAGCCGGGGTTTACCGTCCGCACCGGAACCATGCAGGTGTCATACGGATGCGAATAAGTCATGATCTCGGGCACAGCCATCAGGCCAGGACTCCCCGACATCCCCGACTGGTTGGTGTCCGTGGTACCATTCACCACGCCGGTGGCGGTGGTGTAGGTGAAAATATTGTCACCGTTCTGGCCGACATAGGGCGAAGTTTCCCAGGTGACGTGGTCATCACCGAAGCCGACGTTCTGGCCGTCGCCGGCATGGTTGCCGGAGTTGTAGATATACGGCCCATAGGTATTGGCCGTCGGCAAGGTGGTGGTGATGCGCTGGTAGGCACCCGTGGTGTCGCCAGCGTTGCTATCGATCGGCGCCATGTCGCTGACCAGCGGGGTCAACGTGTTGGCGTGAGTGGTCGTCCACCAGCCGCCGACCGGACCGGCGCCCGCACCATTGAGCAGGTAATTCCACGGCCAGGCAATGGAATAGCTTAGTCCTTCTCCATCGACGCTGATGCCATCGGTCCCGCTGCTCGTCCAGGCGGCGCCGTTGTCGCCATTGCGCGGCGACAGGAAGTTGCTGGGCGAGGTCGTGATATTTCCATCGACCAGGTATTGGGGTGCTGGGCCGCTGGCAATCGGGTCCGACGGACAGATGAAGCTCGCCGGCGTGGTATAGCCGCCGAGCACCAAAGCCCACATGCTGAACATCGGATCCGGAGCCGCAAAACCCCAAGGATTCGTACCATGTGCGTACCATTCCTGGAGCACCTGCTGGGCGTTCCATCCGATGTTGCCGTGCCAGCCCACTACCGACCACGAGGTGTTTATAAACGCACCCTGTCCCTGGCCGCCGTTACCCAGCACCGGGAATGTACTGTTGTTGCTTTGTGCATATGTTATCATCGATTGGATGATCCCGCGCACATTGGCCATGCAGACGGCCCGGTTGGCCAGTTCCCGGGCTTTGGCCAAGGCTGGTAATAATATAGATATCAATATAGCTATAATTGATATCACGACCAGCAGCTCGATCAGGGTAAACGCCAACGCGCCTCTGAAACGGCGTCGCCACGATCGGAATCCCGCTCGGCTGACCAGGGATTCCAGGTCGCCATAGGCGCCCAGCCCCCGGGCCAGGCTCAGCACCATGGAATTCAGCAGCAGGGCCACACCAGTAAGCAGCCAGGTAACCGGGGACAACACGGCTGCGACTACGAATTGGATGTTTTGGTACGCTCTCATCGTAATCTCCTTTAAAAGAGAGCCAGTGTTACCAGTTTCCAAGGTTAAATGTGTCGCCTTGGGGACTCTGCGATCCGTTTT
>JAJYFE010000219.1 GCA_021785435.1 Planctomycetota bacterium | reverse complement strand
TCGTCGTCCCGCCGACGCGACAGCGAATTCTAGGCTCGATGGAAGGATGGTTGGCCATCTTTTTAAACATACAAGATCACTCAAGAGCGCATTGGACAACCGCGTGGCTCGCAATTCCGCGGCCGTGATGGCTGCGGACGCTGGCCAGCCGCCGGCTTCGACCCGCCGCTGCAACGGGCGTGCTTGGCCGTGAAATATCGGGGTCCTGGTTGTGGCCGCGGCAGGTCATTGGTTTTTGTCGCGGTGGTCGGAATAATTGAGTTGTACGAATTGTCCAATTTGAACTGGAGCCTTTACGTATGACCAGTCTGATGGCATCTAAAGCCCGAATTCCGCCGCGGACGTTCAATGAACTGGCCTATAAAGCCGCGCGTGCCCATCAGACGTCGCGGCGGCGATACCATCTACCTGATTTCCGCGGAAGACATGGCCCTTCTGGAGGCGGCGGAGGACCGCTACTGGGCGCGGGAGGGCACAAAGGCGCTGGAGGAATTCGCACGATCCGGAACCAAACCGATTCCATGGGATCAAACCAGGCGCAAAGCGGGACTTTAAGTGGCATATCGTTTGGCCCATACGCCACGGGCGGAAGCGGAGTTCCTGGGTCTGCCGATCCACGTTCGTGGGCGGGTAGAGCGCTGGTATGACCTGTCGCGGGAAGACCCGCGCCGCGCCATGACCAAACCACTGGAGGGCCACCGAGGTCTGCGCCGAGCGCATGCCGGGAAAGATGATGTGATCATCTATACGGTGAACGACGCCGATCACCTTATCCGGATCCTGGTGGTCCGCGTGTGCCACTGTGGGGCCGATGCCCTCATCGGCCATGCGACACCGGCCAGGCCGGCTGACGCCCGCATCCTGGTTGCCATTCTGGCCGAGCGGGCAGGTTCGAGCGTACCGGGAAGGTCCCGGAAGCGACGGAAGAAGACGGTCGAGCCGATTCGCGGTAAACGAAGACGTTATTTTTCCGTCGGGGCGGGGCCGGATGGCTCTTTGCGCCGACCCAGAATTTGGAACCGATGTCCAACGACGTGGTAGCCGAGCCGTTTGGCGATCCGTTCGCATAGCGCGGTCAACTCCGGGCTGGTGAACGGTAAAATCATGCCCGTTTCCACGTCCACCACGTAATTATGCCCGCGCCCGCCGCCGAGGAAGTCATAATAGGATTGTTTGCCGGCGCCAAAGAAGATCTGATTGACCAGCCCCGCGCCCACCAAGTGGCGCAGTGTGCGATAAACGGTGGCCCGGCTGACGCGGAGGTTGAGCCGCCGCAGCTCCAATAATAATTCTTCCACTTCGAACGGGCGCTGGAATTGTTCGACGGTCTGGAGAATCGCCTCGCGTTCGCCGGTGTATTTAAGGCGTCGCGCATGCAGAAATTTCCGAAAATCATCACGGGCCGAGGACATGGCGGGAATTATACCCAAGCCGGCGGCTCGGGTTCAGTAGGTCAACAGCAGCGATTCACGGACTGCGCTGGACCCAGCGCTGATCTCCCGATGGCTATCGGCAGGCCTGTGAATGGTGCATGACAGATGTGGCGTGCCAGCGCCGTTTCCAGGGTCGGAGTTTCGCGCCGCGTGGGGTACGCCGTTGGACGGGCCATTGGTCATGGCCCGGAGCGCCCGTAGAGCCGACGCCCTCGTCGGTTGGCCACATGGCCGATGAGGGCATCGGCCCTACATAGCCCGGAGGTCGCCCTTGGCGACTTAACTGCAGCGACGGGACCGGGTGCTGCCGCAGCCCCTCGAACCCATCCCGCAGTTCAGTCGCGGGGGGCGACTTCCGGGCTATGATAATCACTTGCCGTCTTTACCCCGCGGCGGGAAACGGGCGCGCTGGGAACGGTACTGGCGCGCCAAATCTGTCATGTACTCGCCCGTGAGTGGCTACAAAAGCACCCCAGGCGAAGCCAAGACCTTGAACCCGTCCGGCGCGGAGTGCGGCGCCGCGCGGCGGGTCGGCCGCCACGCGCTTGGCATGGCATGGGCGGCGGTGCGCCCTCACTGCGCAATAGCGCTGGCCAGGGCGTGGGTGCGGGTATGGGAAATGGACACATGCCAATGCGTAATTCCCAGGTCCGCGGCGATTTGACGTGTGGCGCCGGACAGGGTCAGCACCGGCCTGCCCTGGGCATCGGGAAGAATTTCCAGGTCGGTCCAGGCGATGGTTCCGCGGAAGCCCGTGCCCAGCGCTTTGACGATCGCCTCCTTGGCGGCGAAGCGTCCCGCAAAATGCGGCGCGGCATCCTTAAAGCGCCCGCAATAGTCCTGTTCCGCCGCGGTAAAGCAGCGCTTCAGAAAATGCGCCCCATGCCGCTGGATCATCTCCGCGATGCGGTTTACTTCCACCAGGTCAACGCCATGGCCGACGCACGTCACAGTCGTTGCTCCAACGAATTTATGCCCGATGCACTCAACCCTGGAGCGCTAGCGCCTGGCAAGGCACGGTTTCAGACGCCCCATCGGTGTCTACGAAAAGCACCGTGGCTAAAGCACCAGGGCTTCGGATCGCCTTGTCGAGTCGCCTTAAAGTTTCCTGGTGGCGACCCGGTGAAGGCGGGCAAACGAGGCAGCTCAGTTTCGTCACAGCAGCGGTATTACTGAATGTCCGGCGCTTCGCCTCGCGTCTCTATTATCCTTCATTGTAACTTCAAAGAGTGAAGAACGGGTTGACCCAGCAGCGCTCGCCCCGCCAGTGGGCGGACAGGCTTTGTCGAGTCGCCTCCTTCGGCGACCGGTGACCTTATCTTTGGCCGTGATTCCCGTCACATCCCGCTACCTGCCGGTATTAATCCGCACTTTTCCTAAACGGGTGGCGGGGGCCGAGGTCCCGGGCGTTGCTGAGCCGCTCAGCGGCGCGCCGGGCTGGGTGGCGTCCAACCGGGCCTGAATCTTTTGGGCATATTCCGCGGAAAGCTCGAAACCGATAAAGCGGCGGAAGAGTTTCTTGGCGACCACCAGCGTGGTCCCGCTGCCTCCGAAGGGGTCCAGCACCGTTTCATCCCGGTGCGAACAGGCTTGAATAATACGACCCAACAATTGCTCCGGCATCTGGCAGCCGTGCCATCCGGCCCGCTCTTTAAACGTGCCCGCCACGCGCGGAAAATACCAGACGTCTTCCTGGGCTTGGAAACCTTCCGGAATATCCTGCGGCCGCAGAATCCACGTATCATCGGGCAACCGGCCGGCCGGATGCCCCCGGCGGTCGGCATAAACCAACTGGCGGGCGGACGGCACCCGGATTGCCTCAACATTGAAGGTGAACTCTTTGGGATTTTTCACGAAATGGAATAGATGCGTATGGCTGCGGGCGAACTTATATTTACACTGCACGCCGAAGGTGTAATACCAAAGGACCCAACTGCGACAACATAAGCCTAATTCCCGCTGAAAGATCAGTTTCAATTCCGCCGCGAAATCATCGCCGATGGCCAGCCAGAAGGTGCCGTCGGCTTTAAGCACGCGTACGACTTCGGCGCCCCAGCGGCGGGTCCAGGCCAGATAATCTTCCGCGGCGCGCTTATCCTCGTAAACGTCATATTGGTAGCCGATATTAAACGGTGGATCGGCGAACGCCAGATCGACGCTCTCTGCGGGCAGCTGTGCCATGCCGGCGATACAATCGCCCTGGTGGATGCGGTTTAATTCCAACGCGGCCTCCTGGGATTTGGTGTTTGCCCAGCGCGGCTCGCCTTGTCGAGTCGCCTTCTTCGGCAGA
>JAJYFE010000091.1 GCA_021785435.1 Planctomycetota bacterium | reverse complement strand
TCGAGGTTTTGTTCCACCAGCGAAAACGTATAAGCCGGCCCGCAATCAATCAGCACCACCCCGCTCGGCGTGGGCAAGGCGTAGACGTTGCACACCGGTTTGTCACGGGGCATATTCGGCGTCATGCCGTGCCAGGCCGCCAGATGCAATCCCGAATAGAACCTCTTGGGTCATTCCCGCGTCCCTGCTTGGCCCGGCGTCCATTCATAAACGACATTTTTGCCGCGCCAATCACGCTCCACCATGATCCAATATTTCCCGTCGCAACGGCGGCAGGCATGGATGGCATTGCGCGTGTCCACCAGGCTGTACTGGCCGTTTATCCTACCCGCCATTCGACCCACGCCCGCTCCATTGCTCGTGTGGAACACCGTTACCGCCGGGCGCCGACCGTCGCCGCCATAAACCTGTACGGTAAAGATGTAATCGTCCACCACCGAGAACGACGTGGGTGGGTACCCGCGCTCATCCAGCGGCAGGTCCACCGTCCATCGAAGTCGGGGCAGGCCCGCGCGCCAGCCGTCGTAGCGAGCCAATACGCTGCCCATCACGCCCCACGTTTTCTCTTTTCTCTTCGGCGTATAACCGCTGGCGTATAAACTGTCCGTGGAGGAGACGTATTCGGTCCGGCATACTTGGGTGAAAAGCTTCGGCCATGGATAAACGGCGGGGTGCTGGGTGTCAAATACGGGCTTACCTTCGGGCGACCATTGTTGAAACGGATAGTGGATGATCTTTCCCCCGGCCGCGTCACCATTCCAAATGCCGCCTTCGGCGTCCACGCTCCAAGCCCAGCCGCTGTCCCCGATCCGTCCAACGTGATAAGCGATTTGACTGGGGGCCGGTTCAAACGCATATAAATCGAAGCCGCGGGCATATTGGCCCATGGTGTACAGCAAACGACGCCCCTGGAGGTGCCGCAAAGTAGTCGAATTGGCGTCCGTCCCCTTGATGCGCGGATCGTCGGGATAACGCACGGCATCCAGGGTGATGGCCTCCGCTTTCCATTGCTTCCCGGCGGGGGCCCCGGGGTGAAACGACAATATGGCCTCCGGTGTGTAGACCATCGTCCCATGGCTTAGCGGGTCAAAGCAAAACGCCGTGACCCAGGCATATTTTGCCACTTCCCAGCGAAGTTTCCCCTCCGGATCTAAAGCCCGGATAAGCGTGGGTGAATTCGGTTGCGGGCCAAAACACATCCCTACATAAAGATTACCGGCATCATCCCGGCCCGCGCCGCGCAGGGCGAACAGCTTGTCCGGGGCCATCTGTCCCGGATGGCCCGCGCGTAATCCGCCTTCTTCCCCAAACACCGCAACTAGTTTTGGCAGATCGGTCAGTTGATAGACACGCACCTGCTGTCGGAGGCCATTGTCGCAGACGATGAGTTGATCACGGCGCCGATCTATCGCGATGGCCGTCGGCTTTCCCGCATCGCGGATGGCACCCGCAAGGAGATGGCCACGCTCGTCATACGGTTCGATCTTATCTCTCACCAGCAACCAGAGTGTGCCGCGCGAATCAACCGTTACATCCCGGGTCTCGGGAACCGAAAAGGACCGCAGCGGTTTCATGTCGTGGGGCGAGCGGATCTGGATTTCGCCGTTGGCGAGCGCCACCACCAGCCACCGGTCCACCGCCGCCATGGCCACGGCTTGCCCCACCCGCAGATGGTCCCGGTATGTGATCTGACCGTTAATATCCGGCGGGGAGGCCCAGTGAAAACGAAGCAAATCGCCGGTGGTATTAATGATGAAAATGGTCTTATCGAGCACCGCCACGGCCTGCCCGGCTGTACCAAAGCCCCACGCTTCGTTTCGGAGGGTGGCGCCGGCCCGCAGCAGCACCCGGTTGACGTCGCCATCACGGTACAAACCCGTGCACCGGCCAGCTTCATCCCAGATCGAAGCCGTCACCACCACCCCATGGGGCGTTACGGTCAAATGGTTGATCTCGTCTTGGACCCACCGACCGAAACCATTGGCGCCGGCGCCGCGGAATGTGTTGCCGATCCATGAAGTGCGATAATCAAGCACGGGCAGCCTATTGGACGCGGTACCGTCCGATGTTGCTCGCCGGCTCGCCCGCGGCGCCAACGGGATAGATAAGCCCGCCAGGAGCGTACTGGCTGATTTCAAAAATAGGCGCCGATCCACCCGTCCGCTCTTTATTGCAGGCATTTTGCAGTCCTCAGGTTAACACTTACGCGGCCGCGTCGTGATAGCGCACGACATCCACCCCGCCGCGGCGACAAACGTCCATGGCAGCGCCTTTCCATTCCTGACCGTTACGTATCACCGCCATAGCCGACCGCCTTACCTACTCCCAGCCAAACTCCAGCTCGTTGGCCCAATGCTCCACCCACTCGGCGTGCAGGGCTGGCGCGTTGACCCGCGACACCGTCCGGTTCATCGCCAATTCCATGGTGGGGCCGCCGCCGGGCAGGTTGATGCGGCAGGTAAACTTCACGGGTTGGCCCGCCTCTTGGAGCGCCTTAACGCCCGGGATTTCCGACCAGGGAAGGGCGCATTCGAAAATATGCGTGCCCGGCCGCCGCGTGACCACCAGCTTGCCATCCCGGACAGGGCCATCAAACGGCCCTTTGGGCTGGCGCGGGAAAAACGTCTTGGGAGTCATGCCCGGCGTCAACAGCCGCCAGATTTCCGTACCGCCGCCGTATTCCGCCGCCACGGGATTCAGCGCGAATTCATAATCCGTGTCCTTGTACCAGATGAATTTTGGAGGACGACCCGGCAGATGAGTGGCCCAAAGCGTCTTTTGCTCCGGGGAAAACGCATTGAACGCAATCTGGATGTTCCCGTAAGGTTGACCCTGCGAGCCGGAGCAAGGCAACACCGGCCATTTCCGATAGGTGAAGCGCCGCACGCCCGCAGGCCAATGCAGCGCTTGCATCTTCACATCATCAGGCACACGCACCGTGACGCCCTTGGGGTAGGCCGGCTTGACGCCGATAACGTCGTAGCCGTTGCTTCCGTAACGGCCGCGCCAATTGCCGTGCGTGTCATAATCCAGGCGTAAGAAGCGGTTCTTCTCAAATCCCGGCGCCGGATCAAAAAAGATGCCGCCTACGCGGGCGTCGTACCAGTCGCCCAATCCGCGCACACGGATGCGCACCCGGCCGCGCAGTTGGTACAGTGCATAAACCCCTCCGTACAAATGGTGGAGCCACTGGCGATTCAGTAGACGCCGGGTATTTCGATCTATCAGTTCCAGAAATTGGCCCTGAGGTGCAAAGCGGCCTGGTGGTACATAAATCGCCACCTGCTGCGGCTGATGGGGCGGGATGTCAAGGTCGATGTCGAACGCCAGCACTTCAATCCGCGGATCATCAATCCACTGGCCGTTGATCCGTCCTCGGCCCTGCGGCCGCTGTAACGCGCTGCCGTCCGCGGCCGGCGCCGGGGATATTCGTTCGATCATGCGTGAAGATTCGTTGCCAAGGACCTTGCGGCACGTTTCGGGATAGAAAAATTCATCCGCGTGCTTTTCCAGTTCCGCGAAGCGAAGCGTCCCCTGGATCGGCTGAACCGACGCCACCTTGGCGGCAAAATAAAAGTAGGCGTTGTCGTACGCCAGGTAAACCGTCGCCAACCCGCTGCGCTGACCGGGGCTAAACGGCGCCATGGGCAACCACGCCGCTTCGGTCAGGGTTTCCGAAGCGGCCTGGGTCGTGGCGATCGTATGCGGTAACATGCCTTGCCACTCGGCCAGGTCGCCGTCTATTTTGATTGTGCGGCGCGCGATGTGATTGACGCTCAAACGGTCGTATTGCACCGCCAGTCCATCGTCGCCCGCGTCAAACGTTAAGCCCAGCGGATAAACGTTGGCTGGATTCGCGGCGCCGCCGGTGACGCGCAATTCCACGATTTTTCGCTCATGCGGCCGCAGGTGGAGGCGGCGCGGATACTCCAGTTGCAGGGACGGCATCTCAGCGCGCAGGCTTCCCCGCACCGGGCGATTAAGCACATTTCCGACCACTACCCGCACGGTGGGATGGGTTTCCAACGGGGCCGTAAAATCGTGTGCCATCAACTCCACGGGTTGCAAGCCGGTGATCTTGCCCTTCCGGATCGCCCGCAACAGCGCCGCAAACGATCCTGGGCGGCCATCGCCGCGCAGGAAAAAACCGCGGCTGTCCAAGGGGATCGTAATCCCGCCATCCGCCGCGGGCACTGGATTGCCGTAGAAATCATAAAGGGCAAAACGTTCTCCATCGGTCTGGATGTTCATCGAGACGCCGGTCATCGGCCAAGGTTTACGTAGCTCTGCTGCGAGGTTCGCCCGCATTGCCGCGGCTTGGTCCGGCAGCGCCAGCAGCTTTCGTTGCAACGCCTGTTTAGCTTTCGCTTCGTGCACGCTGCGCACGGTCCGAAACAGCAGTTGATCCGGATTATCCCCCTGCATCACGGACAGATCACCCAACACCACCACCGTGGAATCTTCCCTATCGCCGTTTAGACCGCCGAAAACGTAAATCCACGGCAAACCCCGGGGAAAAAGGATGCGTTGGAATTTTCTTTCCCCCAAAAAATACTGCGCCGCGCCGAGCGCCGCCGCCGTGGACCAGGCGAACAGCGTTTGGTCCACCCGCTTGCGACCTTTGGACTGACGAATTTCCACACTGGCCGGATGGTCTCCATAGGCGAATCCCCCGATCACATCGCCGGAATAGATCCCCATGGATCGGTCGTAACCCGCGGCGCGGTTGCTCGCCAAAACGCCGGCCACGCGGTCGTCGGTGTTGGCCACCCAGCTTTCCGTGTCCCAGATCTTCACGCGCCCCTGGTAATGCCGGCGCTGCATCCAGGGTTTATAAAGCGCCGGCGAGGCTAATCCCTGGTAATGAATGGAGCAGTAATCCAAGTACTCGGGCCAGAGGACGCAATTGCCCAATTCCGGCCCGTTGTCCACTTTTCCTTCCGGAAAGAACTTGTCCCAGGCGTTGGTGGAGGAGCAGGCCCCGCCTAAAAGCACCTGCACCCCCGCTTGTTTACGGGCCTGAAAAACGGCATCCCCCATCAGTTTATAAAGATGCCGGTAGCGCAGCATGTCCGACTGCCATCCGCTGATGGACAAGCCTTCCCACGGCTCGTTCCACAAACTGAACGCCGTTACCGGCCCCTTCGGCCAGCCATAACGGCTCGCCAGGTAATAAACGAACCGCTGGTAGTCCTCGTCATATTCCGGCAGCCAGTCATAATCACACTTTCCCCCCATCATCATGGCCTGATCGGTCAGATGCGGCCGCGGCATCCCCAGCGGCTGCGGCGCAGAGCCGGCTCCAATTTCCAGCATGACCGTGACTTTGTGCTTATGCATCCGCTGGAGGCTGCTTTCCAACTGTTCCAGCTGCCGCTGGTAGTCGCGCGCCCCCGACCAGAGATACCCAATGTCCATGCGAATAGCCTGAATGCCCAACCTTTCCAGCACCGGGGCCGTGACATTATCCAACGATTGCTGCGGATATTGGGTTCGGGGCAGATGATCCAGACGAAAGGTCCGCACCAGGCTGGTCAGCCAGCGCCGGCCATGAGCGCCCAAATCCACCACCAGGGCGTAGCCGCCGTTGGTGTCGGGAATCTTCGGTTCAAGGGTGATGTCCTGAAAGCCCTGGCGGCCCGCCAGGTCCACGGCTACCGGAATGGATTCGACATCGGCAATTTTATGAACCTGCGGTGTCCAGATGTTGCCGGGAATGCCACGCGTGCCGTAGTGGATCACCTCCACCCACCCCTTGCCGCGAATGGGTTGCGGGAGAAGGTTTTGTAACTGGAAGGTCAGACGTGGCGTCTCGCCTGGATAAAAAATATTTCCCGCCCGGTTCGACGCCGTTAATACCGCCTCAAAATCATAACGCCGCTGGCCGACGCGCACGCCAAAAGCTTCATCAAAGCCGCTCATGCCCCCGCCGGAAACCATTTGTGCGGCGGCGCGCCCCCCGGCTGCGGCCAGGGTCGCAGCCGGCATCAGCCAAAGAAAATTCCGGCGGGTCAGCTTCATATCTTGTTCTCCTTGTTTTGACATCACCTGACGGCGGAGCCGTTCTCGTTAAAGTAGCGCCACACGCCTTTCGGCAACCGGGCGTAGTTGGTTGGTCGCGGCCAGAGCACTCCGGCCGTGGAGTAGCCCCAGCGCGGCCAGGGACAAGTCAGGCCCGCCTCCTGGATCACCACCCGCACGCCCTGACCCGGCTTAAAATCGCGGATGGTATAAACAAACGACCGGCCCAGGGGCAGCGTGGCCCGGCCGCCTGGTACCGCCGGTCGGAGAGTCGCCGCGGAGACCGTCCCGGCCGCCCGGCCGGCGCCCCGCCCCGGCAGCGGCCCCCAAGTGATCGTTGGCCGCACGGGCATATTAGTTTGGAATCGCACCCTCACCCGGCCGCCGCCCAGGTTCGTCAGGCGCGGCGCTTCAATCAGCGGCCCGCTCCGCGATTCACGGATCAGCAGAAAACGCGGATAGTCCACTGTGGCCAGGCGCACCGTCAGCGTGTTCGTTGTGGCCGCCAGCACCGGCGCCGGCAGCTTCTGGTTGGTCATCGGGTCCCACGCGTAAACTTTGGCGCCTGGGCCGCGGATATTGCTTAAGGTCAAGTCAAACCGTTGCGGTGGCATGTTGTAGCGGTCCGGATCCAGCGGAGAAAGTTTCTTCCGCCAAGTTTGCACCATGTCCCGCGTGACCACGTAATAACCCACCGCATAGCGATTCGCCGCCAGTTGAAAGGGCAGGCAAGCGAAATCGGCGCGGTTATAAAGGGCCGGATGCGCCGGCGTGCCGTTGCCATTCTGCACCAGGCGCGGATGGTGTTCCACCAGCCGCGTGACTTGAAGCGGCCGCGTCACGGCCAGCGGCTGGCCGATCCGCATGAGTCGATACACGCGCCGCAGCACGGTTAATTGCGGCCCGATCAGCGCACGCACCCGCGGCGTCAGGCGGTAATGGGCCTTGGCCAGCGCCGTGAAAAAGGCGTGGGGAATTACATCAAAGCCCAAATCCCCCCCCTGCACCGCGAACACTTCAATGGTATGGACGCCCTTGGAAGACTGGAACACCAGGGCCCGCAGCAGCGCCTTGGCCCCGATTTCCTGGCTCAGGGCGATTAAACGCGGATTATCCGCCTTAAGGTGGTTTACCTTCATCAAATGTTGCAGCCAGGGCCAGCGCCACGTGTTGTATTCTGTTTCCCAGACTTGGGCCGCCCGGCCGTCACCGGGATTGCTGTAGCGATAATGACCGGCAAAAGGCCCTGGAAATGGCTGTAAATCCCGCACGATGTTTTCGGTTTTGTCACCGAAAAACCATTGTTCCGGCATGCTGAAAACTTCCGTGGGCACGAAAAAGCTGCCTGGAACCACGCTGTTCCAATCGCGGGGCGTGCGTTTACCATCCATAAGGCCCAAGGCATTGATGGGGCCTTGGTTGGGAAAATCCTTGATGGCGGGCGGACAAAGTACGCCCGTTTCGCTGTCGAACCAGTGATAGGGATTCAAGCCGGTGTAATAATGCCGACTGAAACCGGTTTGCCCGGGCCACAGCGTCGCCCCGTTCTCCCACGGGCGCTCATTCGAAAAACCGCTGATCACCCGCACGCCCGGCAGATGGTGGGCCGGATTGTTTACGTAATCGACGGTCAGCGGCAGAATAATTTCCACTCCCGTGCGGGTTAAGCCGTGCTTGTGATAGCTGATCGGCGTTTTAAATATTCGTGCCGGCTGGTAATAATTGGCCTCGTCAAGAAATTGGCTGCCGAAGGTATATTCGTTCCACACCTCCAGATCGAAGCCGGCGTTGGGTTTGCCCACGGTTCCCAAATCTTTTTGCACGGTGGCGCAAACCGTGGCCACATATTGCCGCCAGCCGTTTAAGGTCTGTTGAGCGAAGGGATTCACTTGGCCGTTGGCGAGCACCGCCCCGCTGAAGGGGTGGTACTTCAGGGTGGCCAGGATTAACGGACCGGCGGGTACCGCTTTCGGCAGCGGAGCGGAGAGTTGGCAAATCCCGGTTTCGGGGGCCACCGCCGTGATCAGCGGGAATGCGATTGGATAGGCCATGCCCCTGAATCCCGTGTAGCCGGGGCGCACGGCGGAAACATCGGCCAGCCTGATCCGGCGTGCCCCTTTTTTCGCCAGCTTCGTCAGACGCACGTGGATAAACTTGATCGGACAGGGGAAACCGGAATTCGCGTTCAGGAGAATCAGCGGCCGTATATCAGCCGCTTTAAGGGCGCGGAGTATCATTTTCACGCGCGCGGCGGTCGGGCGATTCAAGCGCGACGGATGGCGGTAGCTTAAAGAGCCCCAGCCGATCTCAAGACGGGCGGAGCCAATGCCCGCTTCCGCCAGTACCTGGGCGGTAACGCTTTCGAGGCGGCGCGTATATTTCCGATCCAGGATTTGAAATCCTCCGGCGGGGTGGTGCTTTTGCGCAGCCCACATTTTCCGCGCGGTGAACCAGGCCTGATCCGCATTGACGTTAAAATTAATTCCCAGGCAATTCAGGTACTGGCTGGCCGGCCAGGTGTCCATGTAGGCCCGCCAGGGATTTAGGTAAAACGACCTTGCCCCAAATGGAATCTGCTGTTGCAACAGATCGACGTACGGCCCTCGCAGCGCCGCTTGGCGCGTCCGTCCATTCCATGTGCCGATCCGCGCCAACCGTTGCCGGGTCTGCGCGGATAAGACAAACGGCGCCGGTGGCCGAGGCTTGGCCAAACTGGCGCCGGCGAAGAGCGTCAGCCCCGCCGCAACCGCAAATGCGAACCAAAATGCCTTCCAATACCGAATCACTGCGTTCCTCCGGATCGTTTCTTTAACCTGCCTGTACTGCTCCGATGGCCAGCGCTGTTCCCCTCGAGGCGCACAGGATGGTCTCCGCGGCGACTCGCCGACCTGCGCTACAGGCACGCAAGACGCCCTTTGGGCTTATTCTTGAATAGTCAGCAAATACGGATAATCCGCTGCCGTTAGTTTCAACGTCAGCGCATTGGCGGCACGTCGCCGCACCTGCATCGGGATCGTACGGTCCGCAATGGGATCGTACAGCTCAACTTGGGCGCTGGCGCCCCGCACCCCTCCCAACTCCACTGTGAAATCTTCCGGCACGAGGTCCTTCGTGTAATCACGCGTCATCACGTAATAGGCAATGACAAATCGCTGTGGATTAACTTGGAAGGGTAATACCGCCAACACGTCGCGATCGTAAAGATTGGGATGCTCCGGTGTGCCGTCGCCGGCGAACTGGTAATGGTTGTGCGTATCGCGGATGGACAGCACCTTCAAGGGCCGCGTGGTGGCCACGGTCAACGTGGGGTCCAGATGTTGCCGCATCCGCACGGCGATCCGCGCTGTCACCGCCAGGGCTGGCGAGGTGTAAGGGCGATCGTCGGCGGGATAAACCGCACCGGGTTGGCTGGCGTGGGCCAGGAATTTATCCAGCACGATGCCGAGGTCCTTATCCCCTCCCGCCGCGGCGAACAGGTCAAGCTGCGTAACGCCTTTGTTCAGATAAAAACAAAAATAGCGGGCGGTCGATTTAGCCTTGAGCGCCAGTGCCCGCTGGACCGTGATCGTGGGATCATCTTCCACCGGCCCTTCCATAACCTCGGTAATCCACACCCAGCAGGGATCCACTTTGCCGTCGATCACGCGGGCGTAGCGGCCGTGGGCTTTATCGAAAGGATCGCGGACCCCGGGAAGGTTCGGGCGCAGATCTCGAACCATGGTCTCCGTTTGCAAGGCGCAGGCGAAATATTCCGGAAACAGTTCGGAATAATGCGGAATGAAGCCCGAATGATCCACCTGGCCCAGAGCGTTAATCGGCGTTCCGCCGTACGGCGGGTTGAGCGGATAGGTCTTGCGTCCGGCGTAGGGATGCTTGTCGATCGCTCCCACACGGGCTGGCTCATCGGAAGACGCCTGCCAGGGCAGCGTGTTGGAAAAACCGTCGCCAAACTTCACCCCGCGGAAAAGTTCGCGATGGGCCTCCACATAGACCATGGTTCGCGGCGTAATGCCGTTAGACCCCAGGCCCCATAAGAATGTCGGCTCCCCCAGGTGCGGATACAGCGGCGGATCGTAATAACCGTTCACGCGCAGAAACTGATCGCCAAAGGTCATTTCGTTCCAGATCTCCATATCAAAGCCAAGATCGCTTTGGCCCGTAGTTCCCAGCGTTCCGGCTACGAATCTGGCCACGTTGCCCGCGTAGCGCTGCCAGCCGGCGATGGTGGCTTTGTAATCCGCGGTGTCCGGTGGCGAAAACGGCCGGTATTTAAGCGTCATAAGGTGAACCGGGCCTTTTTTCAGCGCTTTGCGCAGCGGCGCGGAAAGCGCGCACCGGCCCGTCTGGCTATCGACCGAGACGATCAGCGGAAATGCCGCTGCATAACCTTGTCCCCCCAGGCCCGTGTAGCCGGGGCGAATGTCGGTAGTGGGGGCCAGAACAATCCAGCGCTGGCCCACCTTGGCGTCCTCGGCTAATTTCGGCGACCAGTACGTTTGGCGGCAGGGGCAGGGCATTCCGCCGTTGGAATTCAGCAGAATCAGCGGCCGCAAGCCATGTTTTTGGCAAGCCAGCAGCAATATCCGCCAGCCTTTGGCGACGTACGGCCAGGGTTGGCTTTCGTTCTCGTAACTCATGCCACCCCAGCCCATTTCCATGCGGGCGTGGCGAATCCCGTGCCGGCCGAGCATTTCGGCCACCAGATCCGCCTGCTGGGGATTGACGTTAAAGTTAATCCCCGTGCCTTCCAGAAATGTGCTTGCCGGCATGGTTTCCAGATAGGCCCGCCATGGTTGGAGCCAGTGGGAATAACTGCCCCACGGTATGTCCGTGAAATAAGTCGGATCCGTATAGGGGTGATGGAGAAACCCATCGGGACGGGAGGAAGGATCGATCGCGCCGCCCGGCGTGCGACCCTTGGTTTCAGCACCCGCCGCCCAGGTTCCGGCCGCGGCCAGGCCGGCCATGGCGGCCGCCGACAAAAACTTTCTACGCGTCCATTCAGACATTGGGTAATTCTCCTCTTCCCGCCACGGACGCCGAGTGCCATCCGCACCACAATCCCTGAAAATCCCCGCGCCGCGCGTAAATATTTCCATGCGCGGCACCGTAAAAACCGTGGGTCCCGCTGGTCACGCGGAGGGCGGAGGCGGAACCGCTCATACCCGCTAATGGACGCTCATTAAGATAGCTTTTCCGTTTAGAGCCTATCCGAATAACCCGTAATTGGTGTATAAATCCTGTGGCAGGGTTGCCACAGGAGAGCACGGATGACCAAGAATCGTTATCGTGTGTCGGACGAGCTATGGGAGAAGATCGTGCCGTTGTTGCCCAAGCACGTGAACACGCACCGGTTTGGCGGTGGTCGGCCCCGGGCCGACGACCGCCAATGCCTGGACGGAATCTTCTTTGTGCTACGAACCGGCTGCCAGTGGAACGCGCTGAACGAAACCGGCATCTGCCCCAGTAGCACGGCCCACGATCGCTTCCAGGCGTGGGTGAAGGCGGGCGTGCTTCAGAGACTCTGGGCGGCCGGTCTGCCAGCGTACGACGAACTGAAAGGGATTGACTGGTCGTGGCAGTCGATGGACGGCGCGCTGGCCAAGGCCCCGCTGGGTGGGGAAAAAATCGGTCCCAATCCCACGGACCGAGCCAAGGACGGGGTCCAACGCAGTCTGCGGACCGAAGGGACGGGCGTGCCACTGGGCCTGGCGATTGCCGGGGCCAACCGGCACGATAGTAAGATGGTCGAGGCGACCTTGCGGAGTATGCCGGTGAAACGCCCCCGGCCCACCCGGAACCAACCGCAAGGCCTGTGTCTGGACAAAGGATACGACTACCTCTGATCTTGTCAACCTCACTGCGCGGCCGGGGTGTCCGTGCGCTTATGGTGTCGCCGCCCTTTCGCCTCCAGGGAGGAGAGAGGGAAGGGGTGGGGGTTTGGGGGCGGGACTGGGGCGTCCTGATGGCCCGCTCCCAGGGCTTTTGGGCGGAACTGTTCCGTCCGCGTCGCAGAGACGGTCTTCCAGAGCTGGCCTTCCCGAATCATGCGTTGTTCCCCGGCGGGCAACTGCTCCAGGGGCGCCGGTTCCGGCCGGCCTTCCTGCTGACAAACCTCCTGCAGCGGAGCGATCCGGCGCATTCGCAGACCGGTGCCGTAGTGCGGATGGCGGCCTTGGCCGTGCGCCGTGCCGGTCTTGCGTTTGGCTCCGCCCGCCCGAATTCGCAGCCGGGCGAGTTTCGCCTGCAGCGTGGCCGGCTGGGCGTAGCGGTACGGCTCGTTGTTCTTGAGCATCAGCCAGGCGATGGTCACCAGCTTACGGGCGGCGGCCGCCACAGCCACGTTGCGGTTCTTCTTGCGGGCCAGACGGCGGAAGAACGCGCCCAGCGGGCCGGGATGTTTATCCAGGTGCTGGGCGGCCTCGATGAGCATCCAGCGGGCATGGCGGTTGCCGTGTTTGGTGATCGGACCATGGTAACAATGCTCGCCCGACTGGTGGGTGATCGGCGCCAGACCCAGGTAGCCGGCGGCGTGATCGCCGTCGGGGAAGCGGTGGATATCCCCCAAGGCGGCCAGCAGGGTTAAGGCGACCGCGTAGTCCACCCCCGGCAGGGTCATCAGCAGCTTGGCCTGGTCCTGCCGGTAAGCCGCGGCGGCCCACTGGGCGTCCCAGCCGGCGATCTCCTGCTCCAAGGCGGCCAAGAGGCGCAGATCACTGTCGAGATACTGGCGGGTGCGCGGCTCGAGGTCCGCGGCCTGGAGCCAGTCCAAGCCGGGGCCAGAGAAGAGCCGCTGCGTGGGCACCGGGATCAATTCCGCCGCCAGGGTGGAATGGATCCGGTTCTTCACCGCGGTACGCTGCTGCACCAGCCCCGTGCGCCGGCCCACGGCCTGCCGCAGGCGGCGGGTAGCCTCATCGACGATCCACACGTCCGGCAGAAAATCGCAGCGCAGGAGCTGGGCCAGCACTTGGGCGTCGATTTGGTCCGTCTTGACCTTGGCCTGGGCGATGGCCTTGGTTTGCAGCGGATTGCTGACCCGCAACTGGCCGCCATAGGCGACCAGCACCTCGCAGATGGCCCAGGTGTGGCTGGTGGCTTCCAGCACACAAGCGCTCTGCGGCCCCAACCACCGTTCCGCGAAGTGTGCCAGACCCGCGCGGGTGCAGGGGAAATTTTCCCCGTGCACTTTCCGGCCCGTGGGGTCCAGTACGCAGGCTTGCACGCGCTTCTTGTGCACGTCCAGACCCACGTAGCGCGCCAGCCGCGGCGCCGCGTTGGCCGGTTCCGGCGCCGCCGCCGGGCTTACCGAGGGGTATAGACCCATGGTATACTCCTTTTTCGCAGGCAACGGATCAGGACCCGCGGCCAGTGAAGCGGCCGCTCCACGCGGCACGACTTCGGGTTCTGGCGCGGCGGGCGATCGGAGAAACAGGCCCGAACGGCAATTACCTCTGCGAGCTCGAAGCTCAACCGGGTGGGCCGCAGGGCGGTCAGATACGACAGCGGGCTCGAAGCCCATAGGCATACACGACCGGCCCCGAACTGATCGGCCCTGATCCTTGCCTGCGATTTTCTTGTCTGGTTGGCCATGCGATGCACCGAGTTCAGTTCGCCCCGTACCCAGTGGCCGCAGGATACCACAGACCCCGACCGCGTTGAGGGGCGCTTCGCTTCCGTCAAGTCCTCCGAATGTATTCATACCGGGTACGACACGACATGTTCGTCAAGCATATGGCCTTTTTCGTCGGCGACGTGATTGACGTGGGCATCGAACTGCTGCCGATGAAGGAACTGCAGGCGCAGATGAGCTCCGGGGTCGCTTACTATGCGGCCGGTTTATACGACCTGCTGCGGCAAGGCCGCAGCACACCCGCGGTACCGTTGGTCGTTGTCGGCATAGGTCCATAGGGCATAACTATTCGCGTCGCGCGCAGCTGAGGGTCCGTCAAGAAATAGCGTTTACACTCCGGAAAAGAAAACAGCGCCGGCGTGCCGGGAATACTAAGCCGCAAGCGGCTTGATGGCGCAGGCCGCGATTGGACGCCACCCCGGCTGGGCCGCAAATGATGGCCACGCGCGCCGGGCGGCTCAACAGATCAGGCTCGGGCCGGATATACTCTGTTCCATGGACGCTGCGAACCGATCGGTTTTGGCGCTGGACCTGGCGAGCCTGCAGGGCGAACTGGCGGCATTGGGGATGCCGAAGTATCGCGCCGGGCAGATTATGGAATGGATTTTTCAGAAACGGGCGGTCACGTTCGAGACCATGACCAATTTATCCCGGGATGACCGCCGCGAACTGGCCGAGCGCTACACCCTTTTCACCAGTGAAGTCGTCCGTCACCTGCGCTCCGCGGATGGAACGGAAAAGATTCTGCTCCGCTGGCCGGACGGCGGGCTGACCGAAAGCGTAATGATACCGTGCGATGACGATCATGCCGACGAATACGGCCACACGGTGGTAGCGCAGCGCCGCACGGCATGTCTGTCCACGCAGGTGGGTTGCCCAGTCGGCTGCGCCTTTTGCGCCAGCGGGTTGCAGGGGCTCAAGAGGAACTTGACTTCAGCCCAGGTTCTCGAACAGGCGCTCCGCTTGACGCATCTGCTGGCGCCGGCGCGGCGGCGCCTGAGCAATGTCGTATTTATGGGCATGGGGGAACCGCTGGCGAATTTTGAGGTTACGCTGACGGCGATCCGCATCCTGATGGCACCCTGGGCCTTTCACATCAGCGGGCGCAAAATCACGGTAAGCACAGTGGGTCTGCCGCCGCAGATTCGCCGCCTGGCGGAAGCCGAGCTGCCGGTGACGCTGGCACTAAGCCTGCACGCCCCCAACGATGAACTGCGCCGGCAGTTGATTCCCTGGGCTAAAGGGATCAGCATTGGCGATCTGGTGGACGCGGGACGTTATTATTTTGACCGCACCGGCCGGGAGATAACCTTGGAATACATTATGCTCGAGGCGGTCAATACTCGGCCCGAGCACGCCCGCGAACTGGCGTCCCTGGCCCATCAGCTGCGGTCCAACGTTAACCTGATCTATTACAACCAGGTGCCGGGCCTGCCCTTTCGCCGGCCCGCCGGGCCGACCGTTCTGGCGTTCCAACAACAGCTGCGGAGCCTGGGCGTGAACGTCCACGTGCGCCGTAGCCGGGGCCGGGATATCGCCGCGGCCTGCGGCCAACTGGCGCGGCAGGATCCAAGCGAAGCACAAATGGAAAGCGGTGAACCAGCGAATCGTCAGGCGGCTGGAAACTGAGCACCGAAAACTGAAAACTGCGCTATGTCCAAGACCTCCCCCGTTTCAACACCCGCGCTGCGCCGCCCCGCCGCTATACGCCGGCACAGTATCGCCTGGCTGCTTGTGTCGCTGTTCACGCCGTTGATGTTGACCTTCAGTTTTCCCCCCTTCTATTGCTGGCCGCTGGCGCTTTTGGCCTTGGCTCCGCTGGCCACGGTTATTCTGGGCCAGCCGCTATCCCGCCGCTGGCTGGCTTGGTATTACCTGCTGGGATGGGCGTATTTCGCCGGCAATCTCTATTGGCTGGTCGACGTGTCCTGGGCCGGGTACCTGGCCCTGGCGTTGTACCTGGCCATCTACGTTCCGCTTTTCGCTTTATTGCTGCGCTGCCTTTACGACGGGTTTCGCCTGCCGGCGATACTGGCCATCCCCATCGCCTTTACGGCGCTCGAATATGTGCGCTGCACGCTGTTCAGCGGTTTTGCCTGGTTTCAACTGGGTACCGCACTGGCGCCATCGGCGCATCTGCGGCAAGGCGCCGATATCGCCGGCGTATGGGGATTGACGTTCCTGGCGGCGATCGGTTCGGGCTGGCTGACAGATCTATGGTCCGCGGTCAGCAGGTCGCGGTCAGCCGTGAACCCTGAGCCGTCAGCCCTCAGCAGCCGGCGATCAGCGGCCAGCGAAGGAGACGGTTTTCAGCACCAAAGCTCGGCAGCGAACGAGGCCGCGACGCGCTGCCGCAGCCTGTATCACAATCCATCAAAATCTTCGCGCCGCGCGAAGGTTTTAGCGGCCGCGCTATGGCGAACCGTGACTCTGGAAACCGCCGCGGTGGTACTGGTATTCGCCGCCGCCTGGTTTTATGGCGCCTTTCGGCTGCATCAGCCTCTGCTTAAGAACGGTCCCACCGTGGCGGTGATTCAAAGCAGCATTCCTCAGAAGGTCAAAAATTCTGCGGGCATTGCCGGCGATAAGAAAATGTTCGCGGGTTTTCTGAAACTCAGCCAAGAGGCGGCCAAGACCCATCCCGATTTGATCGCCTGGCCGGAGACGATGGTTCCCGGCTTTCTAAATCGGCAATGGCTGGAGCTGCAGGCCGGAGATTTTCGCCCTGGCTATATCCGCCGTTTGTTGAAGCTGGACCGGAAAATCGCCCGGCGCCTGGTCCGATTTTCGCGTTTCAGCGGCTGCGCTGTGCTGGTAGGCGCCGCGGCGATCCGCTACAACTATCGCGGCCAGGTGCGACAAATGCAAAATATTGCCGCTTTTTTCACCCCCCACCGCGGTGAACATCGGCATTTTTACGCCAAGCACCATCTGGTTCCCTTCGGCGAATTTGTTCCCTTTAAACACAGTTGGCCTTGGATGCACCGGTGGCTGCTCTATTTAACCCCTTATGGTCCCAAAGACGACTACACCCTGACCCCCGGCCGAACCTGGCGGCGATTTACGCTACGGGTCGGTTCACGGGCCTGGCGTTTCGGCACGCCGATCTGTTACGAGGATGCCATGCCGCATCCGGACCGCATGTTCGCCCGCCCGCGGAAGGGCCGCAAGGGGGTGGCCTTTCTGGTAAGCATCAGCAATGATGGGTGGTATCCAGGCCAGACGGAGCAGGAACAGCACCTGCAGCTCGACCAGATTCGAGCGGTGGAAGAACGAGTCCCGATCGCGCTGAGCGTTAACGGAGGCGACAGCGGTTTTATCAACTCGGATGGTCAGGTGATCGGCTTGGTGAAGCGCCACGGCCAGACCGCGTGGGTCAGCGGCTGGGCAGCGGCGCGGCTGCCGCTGGATGCGCGGGTGAGTCTATTCAGCCGGACGGGGGCTATCTGGCCGCAGGTTCTGGTGTTGCTGAATATACTGCTGATACTTCTTCTCGGCGTACGGGAGTTCAGGCGGCGCGGGGGCGGGCGCTAGCGGTAACTCCGGAATCAGGACGGCCCCGAGGTTCAAGTCGGAGCGGACTTGCGGTATATTAAATGCCGGTTGGTCAAAGCGGAGAGCATGAACCATGGTGGTGCAGACGCTTTTTCCGGTCGATCACGTTCACGGCAAGGGCGCCGGCGGTAAGCTCGGAAAAGCCGTAGTTAAATGCATGGACAATCTCCAGTTTATGGCGGACCTGCCCGAGGGTGGCTTCCCCTTAATCGTCACCTCACCTCCGTACAATATCGGCAAGGAGTACGAGCGGCGCCACCCCATCGGTCACTACGTCGAGGGGCAGCGCCGTGTCATTCACGAGTGCCACCGACTGCTCGCCCCCCATGGTTCGCTCTGCTGGCAGGTGGGTAACCACGTCAGCGCCGATGGCGAGGTCGTACCGCTGGACCTGGTGTTATATCCGGTCTTCAAGGAGCTGGGGCTACATCTGCGCAACCGGATCGTGTGGCACTTCGAGCACGGCCTGCACTGCACGCGACGCTTTTCGGGGCGTTATGAAACCATTATGTGGTTCACGAAATCCGACGAGTACGTCTTCAACCTGGATGCCGTGCGGGTGCCACCAAAATACCCGGGAAAGAAATACTTCAAAGGTCCGCGGGCGGGCGAATTTTCCTGCCATCCGCTGGGAAAGAACCCCGGCGACGTATGGCTCATTCCAAACGTCAAGGCCAATCATGTTGAGAAGACCGAGCATCCCTGCCAGTTCCCGGTGGAGCTGGTCGAGCGGCTGGTGCTGTCGATGACCCAGCCGGGGGACCGTGTGCTCGACCCCTATATGGGGGTCGGCTCGTCGTTGATCGCGGCCGTGAAGAATGGCCGCGACGGCTACGGTTGCGATACGGAATGGAGATACGTGGAGATAGCGCGCGGGAGGCTCGACGACCTCCGCGCGGGACGGCTGCGCATGCGCCCCATGGACCGCCCAATCTACAACCCCGCGCTTCCGAACGGCGGTCAGCGATGAAAATCAAGGCGCTGTATTCCCACCTGAATGGCCGCGAGCACATCCATTTCCATAAGCCCAAGCTCTGGGATGAGATTGAAGCCGTGGTCCACGCCGTGGATGCCAACGGTTGCCGCACGAAAGTTTCGCGCGAAAAAACGATGCCGGGCCGGATTCTCTTCAGCCCCATTGACCTGAATAAGGCGTTCTCGCAACAGCTGGGAAACCGAGGTTGGACCGAGTCGCGTACATCCTACTGGGTAACGGACGACCATCGGTTGATCCGCAGGACCCTGCTCCTTAATCCCAGCGAGCAGAAGCGACAGATCGAGGCTGCTGGCCACCGCGCTATCTACTCGTACAACCAGACGGATTTTGTCAAAGACCGGATTGCCGTGGAAGTGCAATTTGGCAAATACGCCTTCGTCGCCTACCTCTGATCTTGTCAACCTCACTGCGCGGCCGGGGTGTCCGTGCGCTTATGGTGTCGCCGCCCTTTGGCCTCCAGGGAGGAGAGAGGGAAGGGGTGGGGGTTTGGGGGCGGGACTGGGGCGTCCTGATGGCCCGCTCCCAGGGCTTTTGGGCGGAACTGTTCCGTCCGCGTCGCAGAGACGGTCTTCCAG
>JAJYFE010000218.1 GCA_021785435.1 Planctomycetota bacterium | reverse complement strand
AAATTGGGGGCGATCCGTCGCACGCCTTAAGTATGGCAGAAAAACCGCCCGGGCGCAAATTACGCAATCGCAAATATCGGCGTGGAACATACGACAAAACTTTTGAGAACCGCTCTAACGGCAGCGGCGGCGTGGCGGTGTCAAGGTTATAGCTTCACGGTTCCTTCTTTTGCCTCCAGCCAGTTGTCACCAAAACCCATGTCCACTTTCAACGGCACCGCCAGCGGCAGGGCGCTCACCATTTCATGGCGGATCAGGTCGGTGTAAGCACCCACCCGCTGGCGACGGCATTCGAAAAGCAGTTCGTCATGCACCTGTAAAATCATACGGATATGGGAGGGCTCAGCGCCGATCCGCCGGTGAAGGTTCACCATCGCCTGCTTAATCAAATCGGCGGCGGACCCCTGGATCACCGTATTGACCGCTGCCCGCCGACCAAAATTCCGCAAGGCGGGATGGGGCGATTGAATCTCCGGAATCTGGCGGCGCCGGCCCAGAATAGTGGTCACATAACCCTGATCTTTCGCCCGCTGCACGCACTGTTCGGTGAACGGTTCGATACGCGGGAAACGCACCTTATAGGCGTGGATAAACGCTTCCGCCTCCGCCCGCGGAATCTTAAGAACCTGGGCCAGGCCGAAGGCGCTTTGGCCGTAAATAATGCCGAAATTGACGGTTTTGGCCACACGGCGCATTTGGGAGGTCACCGCCTCCGGGGCGACGTGATGGATGCGCGCGGCCACAAATCGATGAATGTCCTGATCCGCGGCGAACGCTTCCAACAGGGCCGGCTCACCGCAAAAATGCGCCAGCAGGCGCAATTCAATCTGGGAATAGTCCGCCGCCAGCAGGCAAAACTCTTCATCCTGGGCCACGAACGCCCGACGGATTTCCCGGCCCCACTCGGTGCGAATCGGAATATTCTGCAGATTCGGCTCGCTGCTGGAGAGCCGGCCGGTCTCCGCGATGGTCTGGTTGAAGCTGGCGTGGACGCGACCCGTGCCCGGCAATACCTGCGCAGCCAGCGCTTCTAGATAGGTATTTTTAAGTTTCGCGAGCTGGCGGTATTCCAGCAGCAAGGCAGGCACGGGATGCCGCTCGGCCAGGCTCTCCAGCACGTCCATGTCCGTGCTGGGTCCACTTTTGTTTCGCCTGGTTGGGTTCAGGCCCAGCCGTTGGAACAAAACGTCGGCCGTCTGTTTTGGCGAATCCGGATTAAAATCAACACCGGCGGCGCCGTGAATTTGAACCCGCAGATTCTCCAGCTTCTTGCTGACGTCTTCACGGATCCGACCGAGCCGTTGGATGTCCACTTTTACCCCGGCATATTCCATATTGGCAAGAATCGTGACGATCGGCATCTCGAGGGTAAAAAACAGCTCCTCCAGGCGCTCCCGCCGCAAACGTTCCCGCAGCAGGGCGGCTAACCGCCAGGTTACGTCCGCATCCGCCGCTGAATATCGGCAGGCCTTCTCCAGTGGCACCGCGGCCATGGTAATCCGTTGCCGGCCGGCACCAATCAGCTCGGTTAAGTCGGTCATGCGCAGACGCAGGTGGTCGCGGGCCAGGGCGTCGAGCGCATGGCTGCGGCGGGAGGCGTCCAGTACGTAACTGGCCACCATGGTGTCAAAAAATACGCCCTCCAGCGGTAAACCATGGTTACGCAGCACGTTGATGTCATATTTAAGGTTCTGGCCGATTTTCTTGATGCCGGAGGCCCGTAGCAGCGGGCCCAGACAGTCGCGCACGGTTGGCAGCGGCAAGCAGTCGCCAGCCCCCTTTACCGCCACATACCAGGCCAAACCTTCCCGCGCACAGAGGGAGATGCCGCACAGGTTGCCCCGCATGGCGGGCAGCGCGTCGGTCTCGGTATCAACGGCCAGGAGAGGTTCAGCCGCGCGACCCAGCATGTCAGTTAGCTCGGCCAGCATTTGGTCCAATAACGGATTGGTATTTACCAACCGATAGTCTCCGTGCACATGATCGGGTGGTATGCGGGGAGGCGCCGGGACTTCTGACGCGGCCGTGCCTGCTCCAGCCCCCCGCGCCCCGCTATCCGCCACAACGGTGGCGCTTTCGTCCTCGGGGTTTTGGCCTGACGCCGTGGCTGGCGCGGCAAAAAGCGTCCCCGGGTCACCTCCCCGTGTCGCCATCTCCGCGTGTCCCCGTGTCCGGAAAATGGCGGGGATGGGTTGGCTCGCAGCCACCACCCCCGACAAGGTCTCCAAAGGCGACTCCTCGATCGGGGCTATATACGGGAGGTTGGCGCCATTTGTATCTTCCGTAGGTGTCCGCGGGACATGGACGACAGTTGCTCGTTCCGAGGCTCGCTTGTCGTCCCCGCCTCCCGGCGGACCTGCATTTTTCCGCCTTCGGCCTTCCGCCGCTTCCTGAAGACTTTCCCGCACCTGGTGCAGCGTCGGCGCAAGCCGTTGGAAATCCAACTCTTGAAAAATACCGGTCAGACGTTCTAAACGTGATGGCGCAAAATGCATCGCAGCCAGGTCCACCTGCAGCGGCACGTCGCGGCGCAGCCGCACCAACCGCCGGGCCTGTTCCAGCACGGACCGATTCTGGCGCAGGGCCTCGCCCGCTTTGCTCTTGATCTCATCGGCGTGCGCCAGCAGGGCATCCAGGCTGCCGTAAGCGGTGATCCACTTCGCGGCGGTTTTCGGGCCTACGCCCGGGACACCAGGGATGTTATCGACCGCATCGCCGGTAAGGGCCAGGACATCGGGGGCCTGTTCAGGCCGATAACCCTTCTGGGCCAGCAGAGCTTCGGCGTCCAGAAGCTGTTCGGTTTGAATGTCATAGAGGCGTACGCGCGGATCAATTAACGAGTCGAGGTCTTTATCACGGGAGCAGATAAACATTTCCAGTTGATCATATTGGGGATTGCCGCGCAATTGATCCACCAGGGTGGCGATCACATCATCCGCTTCAAATCCCTCGACCCGCAGGATGGGAATCTCCAGAGCGGCGGTCATCTGACAGATCCGCTCAATCTGCGGCGGCAGGTCTTCCGGCATGGGTTTACGCTGGGCCTTGTATTGCGGGTCCAGTTGATCGCGCTGACTGGCGCCGGCATCCATTGCCAAAGCCAGGTAGTTTGGGCGGCGGTTTTGAATGAGTTTCAGCAAGGCCACGGCAAAACCGTAGGTGGCGTTGGTCGGTTCGCCCGTTCGGCTGCGCAGTCCAGGGGGCATGGCGTAATACGCCCGGTAGATCTGGGCGTGACCGTCGATAATGTATAAGCTATCGGTCATCTTGGCGATTCATTCGGCCCAGCGCGCGGTAGTAGGCGTTGACCTGGCGGCGCCACTGTGGCAGTGACTGGTAGTGCAGGGCGTTGAGGATAAGATTACGGGTGCGCGGAGGCAAGTTGCCCCACGCCTGCCGCTGGGGAAGGAAGGGCCGTCCGCGCTGGACGGGCAGGGAGCTGCCGCCGGGAATATAATCGCGTCCAGCCGGCGCACCGCCACCGGGGCCATGGCGGCCGTGGCCGGATTGGCCCTGGGATAGTCGCAGTTTCATTCCAGCGGACAATGAAGAGGATGACGGGCTGGAGCTGCTGGAGGCGGACATGGTTTCAGCCTGTTTGATTAAATCGTCCAGAGCAGTGATCACCCGCTGCTGGGCGCGGCGGGTGGACTGACCGCTGCGGCCCTGGTTGAGATTCCTGGCGCTGCGCTGCATGTTCTTCAGAACGCGGGTGAAGTCGCGCTGGATGCGCTGGCCGGGAGGAGCCGGCGCCTGCGGCAACGGACCGGGGCGGGCGGGCCAAGCCTCCATCCGCCAAAGCCAAGCCGGCGGCCAAGCGGTGGGCGCGGCCGCGCCG
>JAJYFE010000090.1 GCA_021785435.1 Planctomycetota bacterium | reverse complement strand
TACTATGCGGCCGGTTTATACGACCTGCTGCGGCAAGGCCGCAGCACACCCGCGGTACCGTTGGTCGTTGTCGGCATAGGTCCATAGGGCATAACTATTAGATCGTTTCACTAAAACATATACCACTATAAGACGGCAAAATCGAAATTCCTCCAGCGATGCACGACCGGATGTGCGTTGATCTCCGCGACCCCTTTTTCGATCCGCTGGCGGAGCTCCTCCCAAGAGGTCACGCGGATGTGCTTGAGAAAGGTCCGGCTCATCTTGGAAAACAGGGTTTCCACCAGGTTCAGCCAAGAGCCGTGCGTCGGGGTGTGGACGTAGGCGAACCGGTTGGGACGGGTGGCCAGGTAGGCGCGGGTTTCCTGGGATATATGGGCCGAATGATTGTCCAAGATGACGCGGATCTGGGCCTCCGGCGGATAGTAGGCATCGATCTCCTTAAGCAGTTCGATAAACTCCCGGCTGCGGTGTTTACGGTGGACCTGGGCGATCACATGGCCGTCCTGCAGGTCCAGGGACGCCAGCAGGGAGGCCGTGCCCAGGCGCTTGTACTCGTAGTCGCGGGAGAGGGTCGGATACTGGTCCGGAACCGGAGGAAGGTCCGGGGCCACCGGGGCCAGTGCTTGGACCCCCGGCTTCTCGTCCACGCTGACCGTGATGACCGGCCGACCGTCCGAAGCTGGCGGCTGGCCCAGGGTCACCTCCTTGTAGACCAGCAGGACCGCCCGCATCTTCGGCTCGAACTGGGGATCCTTCCGGGCCAGATAGTAGGTGATTTTGTGTGGCCGCAACGTCTGTCCTTGCAGAATCCGGTGCACCGTGGCCTTGGCCGCCTTGGCCAGACAGGGATGGCCGCTGCCTTCCGCATGGGTCCGGACGTAGCCCGCCAGGGCGCGGCGGGTCCACATTTCCGCCGCCAGGCCCAGCGCCTTCGGGGCGGTGCAGGCCAAAGACACCACCCAGGCTTTGGCTTCCGGCGTGAGCACCGGAGCTTTCGGACGATGGTACAGGTCGGATAGCCCGGCTTCCACGCCCATCGCCAAGGCTTTCTTGAGGCACTTCTCGACGGTCATGCGGGATACCCCCACTTGCCGCGCCAGGACACGCAGGCGCTGGCCGCCGGCATAACCCAGAAGAATTCTGGCCCGCTGCACTCGTCGCAGCGAGGCCGTCCGGGATTGGGACAGTTTCTCCAGGTGTTTGCGTTCTTCAGCACGCATCGTCAACGGGGCCTTCCTGGTCATCCAAGCCACTCGAACCTCCTTCGCTGGGGCGATTCTTCGCCCCACCCCCCGACTATAGCAGGTTCTGTGGATATAGTCTATGTTTTGTTGAGACCTTCTACTATTCGCGTCGCGCGCAGCTGAGGGTCCGTCAAGAAATAGCGTTTACACTCCGGAAAAGAAAACAGCGCCGGCGTGCCGGGAATACTAAGCCGCAAGCGGCTAATAATCCCGACCGCTATCGGGATAAAGGCAGGGGTATGGAAGGTTATTTGTTAACAGTCGCTAAGCTCAACTTTTGCCGTTTTCTGGGGGCGTAAATGGCCGAATCCTTCGGAATTCGCGGTAGTAGGGCGAGTTTTTGCACACCCCGTCTCCTATGCGGGTGTGCAAAAAGTCCACGCCATCCCAAAAGGCCAGTGAAATCATGCTTTCCGGTTCCTCCGAAATCGGCAAAAGTCGAGCTAAGGGTTAGCCGTTCCGCCGCGCGGGCGCTGGCTTAAGGCGGGGCGATGAATTTCCTGCGCCCGGCGCAAGGCGGCGGATAAGTCGATTTCGCTCCCGCCAGGGCTATCCGTGTCGGACGGATCCGCGGCTTGCGGCGCGGGCGATTGTCTCTTCAGCCAAGCCAGGGCATCACTGATTTTTTGCCGGAGCTGATCCCGCCCGTCCGGTGGGGTTTCCTCCGGCTCTTCCGCCGACGCCAGTTTGCCGCGTTCCAGGCGGTCTGGTTGGATATCCGCCGGGGCGGTATAACCGCCGGTCTGGGCCTCCGCCTGCGCCTCCATGGCGGCCTTAAGCAGCACTGGATCTTCGATTTGGCCCAGAAAATCAGCCAGAGTGGCGTGCTCCAAGTCGGATGCCCCTTCGAGGTACGCCCACAGGTGCGCCGCCAATTCCGCCAGCGGCCCCGGTTCAAACAGCGCCAGAGCCATATCCTGATGGAATTCACGGTAGAGTGAAAAATCGCACAACAGCGCGCCGAGAATCCACTGCTCAGCGCGGCGGCGGCCCATACCGGCGCCGGAAAGCCGCCGGACAGGGGGTGGGCCAACCGCGGAAGCGGCCACGCCCCCGGGTGCGACCTTGCGGGTATTGAAAATTTGAGATTTGAAATTTGAACTTTCTGACGGACGGCCCAAGCGGCGAATCATCTGGTGTACTTCCGCCACGGACAGGCCGATCAGATCCGCCAATTGTTTTTCCAGCAAGCCGCGCCGAATGGGATCCATCCCTCCCCCCCACACCGCCGCGGCCACCAGACGCAGCATGGCGGTGGACGCTTCCTGTTTACGCGCCAAGGATCCCGTGGCCTGGAACTCCGCGACAAACTGCCGCCATTTGTATTCCAGGGCGTCCTCGGCCTCAGCCAGTAAGCGACCAAACGCCTCCCCGCCCTGGGCCATGCAGAAGTCGCACGGATCTTTGCCGCCCGGCACATGGGTGATGCGCACATCCAGCGGCAACGGAAGCAATAACTCAATCGCCCGGTCCGCGGCGCGGCGTCCGGCTTCATCGCTGTCAAACACCAGAATCACACGGTCACAAAACCGCCGCAGCAAACCGATGTGCCGCTCCGTCAAGGCGGTGCCCAGCGTGGCCACCACATGGGTCACGCCGCATTGATGGCAGGCCAGGACATCCATGTATCCCTCCACCACCACCGCGCTGCCGGCGCGGATAATCGCCGGCCGCGCCCGGGGCAGCGCATAAAGGGTTTCGCGTTTACTGAACAGGACGGTTTCCGGAGAATTGAGATATTTGGGCGGCGCCGCATCCGCTCCGGCGCTGACCGCGGCCGCCGAAGCCACGCCGGCTTCCGGCAAAATCCGCCCCCCAAAGCCAATCAACTGATCGCCCAAGTTATGGATCGGAAAAATAATGCGGTTGCGCAGGGCGTCAAACGGAGTACCGTCAGCGCGGCGCTTGAGCAAGCCCGTGGCGAGCAGCGGTTCTTCCTGAACCCCCTGCCGCGCCGCGGCTTGGGCCAGCGCCGACCAGCTATCCGCAGCGAAGCCAAGCTGGAAATCATGGATCGTGGCCGCCGTCAAACCCCGCTTCTGCAGGTAGGCCCGGGGGGCCTGGTTCCCCGGGGCGGCGAGATTTTCCTGGAAATATTTCGCGGCCCAGGCGTTCGCGGCCAGCATCTTTTCGCGCCGAGAGGATTCCTCCCCGCCGGCGCCCGGCCGCGGGCCGTGGTACTCAGGCAACGGCACGCCGTAGCGCTGCGCCAAAAAACGCAGGGCCTCGCCGGCGGTCATCTTGTGATAGTTGCGCACGAAGCGGAACACGTCACCGCCGGCGGCGCAGACAAAGCAATAGTAGATCTGTTTCCGCGGCGAAACATACATGGACGGCCGGCGATCGTCATGAAACGGACAGAGCCCGACCAGCTCGCGCCCAGCGGGGCGCAGGGTGATATACTCGCCGATAAGATCCTCGATCCGCGCCGCGTCGCGGACCTGCTGAAAAATCCGGGTGGTGTCGGACATGGTTCACTCGAGCCACGGAGATTGGCGATCTGAAAGGTGGATTAGAAATTTCAAATTTACAATCTCAAATTTAAAATCTCAAATCGCCAATTTCAGATTTCAAATTCCCAGGCCCCTCCCAGCGCCGCTCACCTCGCCGGGGGCGAGCAGGACTGGGTTGAGTCGCCCTCTTCGGCGCCCCGGCCCCCGTGCGCCACGCGGACTCCCGCGGCATGCTGGAGAATGAGCAGCAACCGTCGGGCGGAATTGGTCCAATTATACCGCGCCGCCCGCCGCAGGCCGAGCCAACGCAACTGCCGCCGATATTCCGGATCAACCGCCAGGTCCTGAATCGCCTCGCTGATGGCCCCCGGATCATCATGCGCGAAGTAGCAGACTGCGTCGCCGGCCAGCGCCCGCAGCGAGCTTAGGTCGCTGCACGCCACGCAGCAGCCGCAAGCCATGGCTTCCAGCACGGAGAGACCGAAGCCTTCAAAACTAGAGCCACAACAGGTCAGCAGGGCGTCGCGATACAACTGGGCTAGTTCGCGATCCGAAGGTGATGGCACAAAGATCACGCGGTCCAGGCATCCCTCCGCGGCAGCCTGGCGGTAGAGGGCTGTTTCCGGCCAGACGTTGCGCCCGGCGAAAACCGCCTGCAGGGAAAGTTGGGCCGCCCAGGCCTGGCGCAGGCCCGCCCACACCTGCCGATAATTCCGCCGCGGTATGTCGGATCCCACCAGCAGCAGATATCGGCGGCGCAGTCCGTAACGCTGCCGCAGCTGCTCCCGCAGAACGGGATCCGGCGCTGGCGTAAATACCGGATTGATGCCGTTGTATACCACGCGGACTTGCCGCCGCGGAAGACGATAGAGGCTGACAATGTCCGCACGGGTCTGCTGCGAAACGGTCAGGGTGTAGCGGGCTCGGCGGATCGCGCGGCGATAGATGCGGCGCGTGCGCCATCCTTCAGGGGTATCACGGACGAAGGGGTCCAGTTCGCAGGACACGTCGTGAATCGTGTGCACCATGGGCGCCACGATCCGGCGCGGCAGAGCACCGGAAAAACTGTGAAACACATCAAAATGACGCCACGCCCGCACCGGCAACAAGATTCCCCCGAAGCGCCGCAACAGCGTGGCCGGCCAAGTCCGCCACGCCGCACCATACAGCCGCGGTTTGAAACTCATCGGCAGGGATTCCAGGAAAGCTGGATCGTAGTCCGGCTGCCGCAGCCACCCGCCCGGCAAGAGCAGGACAAACCGATGCTCCGCCGGCTGGGCCGCCCATTGGGCCACCAGGTTCCGTGCATGCTGCTCCACTCCCCCGATCCGGCGGGTTACCAGCGGCGCAGCATCAAGAGCAATAATCACGACTCCGTCCCGGTCTGGAAATGATTCCGCCCCATCGACCGACAGTAGCAGGTATAGGATACGCGGCCCAAACGGTCATGCCCGTAGCCAGGCGGTCACCGTGGACCACTAAAGTGCAGCGACGGGACCGACCACCGCAGCAGGTCACTGTACCCGTCACTGGCGCTCCGGGCTATGAAAAGCGGTCGCCGGCCCAGCCGCCATCAGGCGGATGGCGGCCGCGCCTCCTGGGTGCGGGCAATGGCTTCCTTTTTCGCCCGGTCGTTTTCCTCCAGCACTTCGTCGACGAGACCGTAGGCTTTGGCGGCATGGGCGTCAAAATATTTATCGCGTTCCTGATCCTCGGCGATTTTCTCCTTGGTTTGGCCGGTCAGGGTCGCCAGCAGCGCGGTCAGTACGTCCTTGGTTTTGAGAATCTCTTCCGCCTGAATCGCGATGTCCGCGGTCTGGCCATAGAGGCCGCCAAACGGCTGGTGAATCATCATTTTCGCGTGGGGCAGCGCATAACGCTTGCCCTTGGCGCCGGCCGCCAAAATCACCGCGCCGCCGCTCATCGCCTGGCCGACGCAGAAGGTCGCCACATCGCAGGTTAAAAATTTCATCGTGTCATAAATGGCCAGCGTATCATCCACGGCCCCGCCGGGACTGTTGACATACAGATTGATCTCCTGATCTTTGCGCAACGACTGCAGATAAAGCAACCGCATGATGACATTCGTGGCGGTGGTGTGGTCGATTTCCCCCACGAGAAAGACGACCCGATTTTCCAGGAGCATTTCATCGACCGTCATCTGCCGCCAGCGCTGATAATCCATCGCCAGCGCACGGGGGGAGGGGGCGGCCAGCGCCGCGCAGCGCACGGCGAGGCCTGCATCATCCCCCCGCGGCTCCGGAGGAAACGAAAGCCCCGGCGCGGCGCTCTTGGAGGCCCGCGAAAATTGGCCCGGTATCGGTGTAATCAAGCGGCCGGAAGAATCATATAAGCTCATGCTGTTAACACCCTAACAAGTAATTCCCTGGTCTGCGCCACACACGCCGCCGGCCATACGGGCGTACCGCCCGCCGTCGCAATGGACTTCTTCAGCGGCACCCAACTGCGGCAGCCGGCATAATCCGCCTCCACCGCCAATTCCACCGGCTTGGCCAAACGCCACGCCTCCAGAAGCAGGACATAAACTGGATAATCCGGGCGATAGCGGAAACGCATATCGATCAACTCCGGCTGCCATATATGCAGATCGTCCAGGGCGTCGAAGGCGGCTCGGTTCGGCACCTGGCCAATCCAAGCCACGTTGGCCCACGCCGTGATATTTATCGCGGCAGGTTCCTGGCAGCACCGTTCCATTCCGGCCCGCCAGGCTGGCTTGACCAGGTCCGGCTTTTGATGCGCGAAAGTCGGATAAAGCAAAAATCGCCGGTGCTCCAGCTCAAATTCTCCGGCCGCCTCGTGGATACCCCCCTTGCGCAGCAGGATGGCCTGCTGGCCACGCCACACCGCCTCGCACACCACGGCCCATTCCTTCAATGCGATGTCCAGAGTTTCCTGCATCCCGCTATTTTATAAGGTGAAAGACAAAAGTAAAAAGGCGACAATAACCCTTGACAGGCCCGCCCCTGAAAGCCATGATACCAAAGTGAATGCGATGAGGCCGGGGAATTTCACGTGGACCAGTGCGGACCGGTTTCTGCTGGTGGCCGGACCGTGCGTCATTGAAAATGCCGATATTTGTCTGCGCATTGGCGAGGCCGCTACGGAGATGTGTTGTCGCCACAACGTCGCGTACGTCTTCAAGGCCAGTTTCGATAAGGCCAACCGTTCTTCCGTCGGTAGCTTTCGCGGGCACGGTCTGGAACGGGGCTTGGAAATCCTGCGACACGTCAAGGAAAAGTTGGGGGTGGCGGTAACCACGGATGTGCACGAATCCACACAGGTGGCTGCGGCGGCTGAGGTGGCGGACATTATCCAGATTCCGGCTTTTTTGTGCCGCCAGACCGATTTATTGTTGGCGGCGGGTCGAAGCGGGCGGATGGTCAATGTGAAAAAGGGCCAGTTTATGGCCCCGTGGGAAATGGCCCAGGTGGTCGAGAAGGTGCGCTCGACCGGCAACCACCAGATCATCCTGACGGAACGCGGAACTTTTTTCGGCTATAATCGGCTGGTCAACGACCTGACCGCGATTCCGCAGATGCAGGATTTCGGCGTACCGGTGCTTTTCGACGCCACCCATTCCACCCAACTCCCCGGCGGATCAGGTTCTACCAGCGGTGGGCGGCGGGAATTTGTCGGCCTGCTGGCCGCAGCGGCGACCGCGGCCGGCGCCAACGGCCTGTTTATCGAAACCCATCCACATCCGGATGAAAGCCCATCCGATGCCGCCAGTATTCTGGCCCTTGATCAACTCGAACCTCTGCTCCGCCGCTGCCTGGCCATCCGGCGAGCGGCGCTGTAACCGTTCATGGGTCGGAGTGGTAAGATATGGGGCCGTCACAAAATAACCTTTCCATTTCGACGGAAGGTCGCTGTGTGGCGGGGCGCGGAGTCCTAAGCCGCAAGCGACCGCCGAGAGACCGATAGGCGACTCGACAAAGCCTGCCCACTCACTGGTCGCCGAAGAGGGCGACTCGACAGAGCCTGCCCGCCCACTGGCGGGGCGAGCGGGACGAGCGGCCTGTGGCGGCAGCGGCCAGTATAGAAGCAGCAGTTCCAGGATCACGGTACAATATTCGGGATGAGGCAGCGCACGCGACGTCGATTCACCGCCATCAGTGCGGCGATATGGGGATTGCTCCTGGGCGGATGCCATAGCAATATCGTACCGCTCAAACCGGCGGTTCTCGGCCCGCCGTGGGCTGCGCCTCCGGTACGGACCACCGCGACCACACCGGCGCCGAAATCCCCGTCCCACCGGCCGCCGTCTCCCCCACAATGGTTCGCCAATCGCGCCAACGGATCCACCCAGCGATTTTTCCTCAACGCGACACAGTACCACCGCCTCTGGCACGCCAGCGTGACCCTGCTGCGAACGATGGGATACCGCACCGCCTGGAAAAACTATCCTTTGGGCGTGATCGTCACGAAGCCCCGCATCGGACCGGAACTGCTGCAGGCGTGGCGGCCGGACGCCACCCCGTTTTCCTCGCTGCTGGAAAGCACGTTGAACACTTACCGCCGCACGATCCGCCTCGTGCTGACACGGGGCGGCTGGCCGGACGTCTTTTTCGTCACCGTGGAGGTCCTGGTGCAGCGACGCGAAAATCCCGCCGAGAACAGCGCCAGCACCACCTTGACCAGTCCCTTCGCGGTCGGCGGCAATCTGGTCCTGGTGGCCAACCACTCCATCACCCGCGCCAATGGAGAGTACTGGATGACGATCGGCCGCGACCCGTGGCTGGAAAAAAAGATTCTCCGACGCCTCGCGCAGAACCTGGCCCGGCAGACAGCGGCCCACTAAGTGTCCTGAAAATGGCGGCGCGACTGGCGCGGCGGGCGTTGCCGGGCTGAACTCCGGGGCAACTCTTCGGGCGAAATAAACCCGGCGGCTGGCCCGGGTTCGCGCCGTTTTCACCATCCGCAGGTCGAGGACTCACCTCTGGAAGGTGTCCACGGCGAGCCGGGGCGACTCGCCGGAAAAACGGATTCAGCCTGCCTATCATTTCTGGTGGTTTTATGCGGCCGACGGTTGGCCCCCACCGAATTGGCGTTGGGCGGACATTCGGTCGGATGGAAAGCGGGCCCGGGAGAAAGGTAACTGTATGGCCATTCAAAAACGTCAAGCTAAACAATCGTCCGTGCGAATTTCCAGCCGTAAACCGGTGCTGGTCGGTTCCGGCGAATACACCTATGAGTGGATTGAGCCATGGGCGACGCTGCCGCCCGGCCGGAAGTTCGGCAATACCCATGCGGTGCAGGAAACGGCGGACGGCCGGATCATCATTCATCATGCCGGCCAGGATTCGACCGCTATTTTTGACGCCCGCGGTAAATTCATTGAAGCGTGGGGTGGGGCGACGTATGCCGGCACCGGCCACGGGATGGATCTGCGCCGCGAAAACGGCGCGGAGGTGCTTTATCTGGCGCCGACCAGTTTGCACCAAGTGGTCAAGACGGACTTGCGCGGCCACGTGTTGCTGACGCTGGAGTACCCGCAGGCGGCGCGGGATCGATCCGGCCAACCGTGCTACGCCGGACCGGAAGAATATGTACCCACTTTCACCGCGTTTGCACCCAACGGCGACTTTTACGTCACGGATGGTTACGGCCAAGGATGGGTTCATCGTTACGATGCCGAGGGCCGTTACGTCCAGAGTTTTGGCGGCAAGGGTGAAGGGCCGGATCAAACCAACTGCCCGCATGGCATCTTCTGCGATACCCGTCGGCCGGAGCGGCCCATGATCGTGGTGGCCGATCGCGGCCATCATCGCCTGCAATATTTTACGCTGGACGGGAAGCTGGATCACCTGGTAACCAACGACACCCCGGCGCAAAATGAGGATGATACCGGTCGTCTGCGTTTGCCCTGCCATTTCAGCGTGCGGAATGGGTTGCTGCTGATTCCGGATTTAAGGGGCCGGGTCACCATTTTGGATCGCGATAACCAAGTCGTCGCGCACCTTGGTGATAACCCGAACGCCGCCCAGCGGGCCAACAATGGCGTGCCGGCGGCGGATCTTACGCCCGGCCATTTCTGCTGCCCGCACGGTGCCACGTGGGATCATCAAGGCAATATCTACGTCGCGGAATGGCTGCCGTATGGCCGTGTGACCAAGCTGCGGCACGTGGGGGGATGAAACGACGAAACAGGTCATGGAAATGACTGAAAACCTTCAGACGTGACCTCTATTCGCCCCACACCATTTAGGTTGGTCTGACCGCGCTCGGCCAAGGTAAGCCCAGGCTTTTCACCAACCCCAATTCTTCGGTAGCTGCCGGACCGTGACGTAAAATGCACGGGGTGCCGTGGGGTGTTTCAGGATGTTCCGCATGGAGAAGCGTCAAGTTCTGGTTACAGGTGCGACCGGTTTCGTGGGCCGGCATGTGGTCGAAACCTTGTGCCAACACGGTTATCAGGTGCGGTCCCTGGCCCGCCGGCCCCAGAAGTGGACGGCGGGGTGGAGCGTCGAGCCAATCGTGGCCGATATGCGTGATGGGAGCGCTTTAACCGCCGCGGCGGAGGGGTGCGCGGCGATTATTCATCTGGTGGGGATTATTCGCCCCACCCCGGCCCAGGGATTTGAGCAGGCCCATGTGACCGCCACCAGCAACATGTTGCTCGCCGCCGCCCGCGCCGGCGTTGGGCGCTATCTGCATATGTCGGCGCTCGGCGCGAAAGCTGGCGCAAAATCGGAATATCACCGCAGCAAATGGCAAGCGGAGCAACTGGTCCGCACCAGCGCCCTGCGCTGGACCATCCTGCAGCCGAGCCTTATCCTTGGCCCCGGCGGCGCCTTCACGAATCAACTCCTGGCCTGGAGCCGGGGTCAGGCGCTGCCGTACTTCTTCATGCCCTACTTTGGCGGCGGGTGGTGGGGCCAGAAAGCCGCCACAAAAGTCCAACCAATCTATGTCGGCGACGTGGCGGAAATATTTTTGCGGGCCTTGGAAACAGATAGCGCTTGCGGCCAAACCTACGCCTTGGCCGGCCCGAAGGTGATGACTTGGCCGGAATTGCTTCAGCTCGCCGCGGCCGTTACCCGCGGACGTCCGAAGCTGGTGCTGGGAGTTCCCTTCTGGCTGGGAAAGTTACTGGCGCAACTGCGCCTGCCCGGCTTGCCGTTCACGGAAAATGAAGTGACCATGGCGGGCGAGGATAACATCGCCGACACGACGCCCCTGCGGACCGATTTTGCACCCCTGACGTTAACGGAGCCGTGGCGGGGACTGGCGTTGGCCGCGGGGCAGGTGGCGAAGTGAAAACTCAAAAGTAAAAATATATAAGGGGGAGAGCTACGGCTTGGTCACCGCTTAACTTGCGAATACCCCGTCCGCCGCCATTCACCGGCTCACCGCAGGCGAGTCGCCGCTGGCGACCTGAAGGCCGGTGCTTGAAGGTGGGTGCTGCGGGTTCGATGGCACGTCTGGGACTCTTCCGCCAACCCGAAATTTATCGGTTGAGAAGGCACTACCCGTAGTATTGCTTTCCCCCGTTTTTTTACCTTTGGCTTGGTACTTTTTACCTTTTTGGCCCGGCGGCGCAAAATCCAAGTTCACGTCTCACAGCCACCAGCGTAGCGAATAGGCCAAGGTGTTGAGCGTCTTTTCGCCAAGACGATGGTGGGCAATATCGGACGGGCGCACCCGTTGACTGTGCTGCAACTCATAACCACAAATCCGCCGGATGGCGGCGGCAAAACGACGGGAGCGAATGACCGCGAGAAACTCCAGGTTGGTCCACAGGCTGCGCGGATCCATATTGGCGGAGCCGGTAATGGTCCACTGCCGGTCGATCACGACCACCTTGCTGTGCAGCATACGGTTTTTTCGTTCGTAAATCCGGATGCCCGCCCGCAGCAGGCGGTGATATAGATAACGCGTGGCGAACTGGGCGATGCGCACATCGGTCCGCGCGGGCACGATCACCCGGACCCGCACCCCGCGCCGCCGCGCCGCCAGTAAAGCCCCCAACACCCGGCGCACCGGGATGAAATACGCCATGGCGATGGTGACCTCGCGCCGGGCCCGGCGTAGTAATTTCCGATATACCCGCGCCGCGCGGCTGAAATTCAGGCGCGGGCCGCTGTCAAAAAAATGGATGGATTCGTTTTCCCCTCGCAGCTGCACGCGCCGATAAGCCCGCGGTCGGCGGGACAGATGCTGGCCCTGAGCGTGGCGCCAGGAACGCTCAAAACTATCGGCAATTTCCGCTTGCTGGGGACCCTCCAGCCGCACGTGCAGATCGCGCCAGCCCACCCGGGGAGCCACTTGTTCATCCGTTTGCAGGAACCGCAAATCGCGGCCATGGTCGATGATATTCATGCCGCCGAAATAGGCCCACGTGTCGTCGACGACCAGCAGTTTACGATGATCGCGGCGATTCAGGATGGTCAGGAGGGAAAAGGTACGCAGCGCTTCCCAGAAACTATGATAGGCATGCACGTGCACGCCGGCCCGGCGCAGCGCCGCGAAGAATTCCAGGCCGGTGGACTGGGATCCGACGGCATCGTAAAGCACCCGCACATCCAGCCCGTCGGCCGCGCGCCGGCGCAGGGCTTCGGCGATGGCCCGCCCGCTGGCGTCGGGGGCGAAAATGTATGTTTCCAGCCAGATGCGTCGGCGGGCGGCGGCCATGTCCGCCAGCATGGCGGTAAAAAGCCGCGGCGCTTCGGTGTACACAGTGAGCCTATGCCCGGCCACCTCAATTTCCGGCGCCCCGGCGTTCCACGCCGCCGCAAATACCCGGAAACCAGTCGAGTGATTTATCGCCATAGCCTACTCGGGACGCCGGTTCGACATTGAACTGGCCAGGTTCGAGGCTACTTTTCCTTCCGCCCAGCCAGACCGAACGGTGCCTGCAGCCGTCGCGGCTCAGCGCTTGGCCTGGGGCCTGACTTGCCGCTCACCGCTAAGCGCCGCGGGCTGACGGTTCGGTTGATGCACGTGTGCCGGCACCAGGCAGATGAACTCAAACTTTTCCGGGCCACGATTTTGGAACTGGTGTATTTCATTGGCCGGCACGTAAATCACGTCTCCGGTTTGAAGCCGCTGCTCGCCGCGGGGGCCAAGGACAGCGCCGCATCCGGCCAGCACCAGCACCTCATGCTCGTAATCATGCTGGTGGCGGGGTGTATAGCCGGCCGGCTCCACCGTGAAACGCCGCATGGCGAAATGGGGACAATGGTCCTGGGGCCCCAGCAGAATTTGCATGGTCACGTGATGGGCCCCCGGTACGGTGACCGGCTGGGCGGGCACTTCGCCACTATGCTTGATGATCATGAACGCTCTCCCGGAGCATAGACCCATGGCCCGCTGGCGGCCGGAAAATCCAGCAGTTCTTCCGGTGCAAAAAAACGCGCGATTTCCGCGCGGGCCGTCGCGGGCGAATCACTGCCATGGATCAGGTTAAAACTGCTGGACAGTCCGAAATCACCGCGGATGGTTCCCGGCTCCGCGTTGAATCCCGACGTCGCGCCCATCATCTTGCGGACCGTTGCAATCACGTGATGACCCTGCAGCACCATCACCACCACCGGTCCGCTGCTGATGAATTGGATTAAACCCTCGTAGAACGGTTTCCCTTCATGCATGGCGTAATGCTGACGCGCCACGGCGGAGTCCAGGCGGGTCAGCTTCATCCCCACGATCTGCAACCCCTTGCGCTCGAACCGCGCGATGATGGGGCCAACCAAGCCGCGCTGCACGGCGTCGGGTTTTAAAATGATCAGTGTCCGTTCCATGAGCGGATATCCTACGCGGTAAGGCCGGTTCGGCCAAGCGCCCATTCCAATGACCAAACCCTTTTCGGTAATCGGACCGCCCCAACCGAAGATCCGCGGACAGTTGGCGTGGCGCAGCAAATCTGGTTCAATAGACGGTTATGAGCGATTCAGCGGCGGATTTTCCAACCCCCAAAGCCGTGTCGCCCCGGATCAGCGAACCGGCGCCGGGCGGCGGTCCGTGCCCGCGGCCGCCCAACCGGACGGTCCACTGGGCGAAAGTTATATGGGGCACGATGGGGCTGCTGGTGCTGGTCGTCGCGGCCTATTGGCCCTTGGGTTACGCCGGTTTTATCTGGGACGATTCCGGTTGGCTGACCCATAACCGCTTTGTCCATCACTGGACCGGCCTGACAACCATTTGGCTGCACCCTACGGCTTCGCCACAATATTACCCGCTGGTCTTTACGGCATTTCTGCTGCAATACAAACTCTGGGGCGCCAACGCCCTGGCCTATCACGTGGTGAATATCCTTCTGCAGTTGGTCAACGGCCTGCTGCTGTGGCGGATTCTGGGCAAACTGGGGCTGAAATCCGCCTGGCTTATCGCCGCGATCTTCGCCATTCATCCCGTGCAGGTGGAAACCGTCGGATGGGTGGTGGAGCAAAAGAGTCTGCTTTCCGCGTTATTTTACTTCGCCGCCGTCCTGGCCTGGATGCGATTTGCGGGGCTGAGGCGAGCACCGATTGAAACCGCCGCGGGCACGCCGGGCGACAACCCGGTGGTTGATCCGCGATCCAGCTTCCAACCGCCGCATGAACACGCGGGGCTCCCGCGTGACCGCGGCTGGAGCTGGTACGCCCTGGCCAGCCTCTTTTACCTGTTCGCGCTGCTGGCGAAGACGGACGCCTGCACTCTTCCCGCGGTTCTGCTCCTGCTGTTGTGGTGGAAGCGCGGCCGGTTGGAAGATCGGGATGTCAACCCGATGTTAGCCTGGTTTGGGCTCGGCTTGGGGATGGCCATCGTCACGGTTATTATGGAGCACACGCAGTCGGGCGCGCGGGGCGCGGTGTTCCATTTCTCCTGGATGCAACGCCTGTTGATCGCCGGCAAGGACCTGTGGTTCTACCCCTGGAAATTGATCTGGCCGCACCCCCTGCTGGAGGTTTATCCACGCTGGCGGATCAGCGCGCTGGGAGGTCTCCACGGGCGGTTCGCCGCGGCGGGTTGGCAGTGGCTGTTTCCCATCACCGCGTTCGCCGTACCGGTGGCGCTGCTTCTGCTGCACCGGCGGATCGGCCGCGGACCTTTCACCGCGGTGGCCTTCTACGGTCTTACCATTTCTCCGGTGCTGGGATTTATCTCTTTTTACACCATGCGCTACACTTTCGTGGCGGATCACTACCAGTACCTGGCCTGCATCGGCTTAATCGCACTGGTCGTCGAGGGATTCCGGTTTCTGGTTTCCGGTTGCGGGTGGGGGGCGGGCGGCGCCCACCAAAGCGGAGACCCGCCACGGCGGGAACCGGAAAGCGGAAACTGGAAACGCTCCCTCGCCGTTGGGTTGGGTACGGTGATCGTGGTGGTTCTGGCGGCGCAAAGCTGGAGGCAAAGCTGGGTCTATCGACCTCCTATTCATGTGTGGACACATGTCCTGAAATATGACCCAACCTCCTATCCCGCCCTGGAACATGTGGGGGTATACGAATGCAACCACGGTCATCTGAAGGTGGGAATGGCCTTTTTGAATCGCTCTTTCCGCTTGTCGAAAGGCGCCGATCCGATTATTGCGTCCAATCTGGGAGACATTTACTACAAAGTTGAGCACCGCTATGCCGCCGCAGTCGGGTTTTATCGGCAGGCCCTGGAAATGGATCCGGATATGATCGCCACCATTATCCGTCTGGTGAACTGCTATGAACGGCTGGGGCATTGGAATCAGGCCTTCAGTGATCTGGCCCGCGGGCTGCACGAGTTTCCCCGGTCGGCGGCTCTGCATTTCGCGTTCGGCAACGCGTTAGCGGCTCAACACGCGTACGCGGAAGCGGTTTTCCAATACCACCAGGTTCTCCGGTATGAGCCGGACCATACCAAGGCGCTGTACAACCTGGCGCTGACCCTGGAAAAACTCGACCGGAGGGGCGAAGCCCTGCGCTACTTCGGCCGCGCCGTACGGGTTTCGCCGCAATTCGCGCTGGGGCATTTTGAATATGGCAAGTGCCTGCTGCTGCAGGGTCAGCCCGCAGCCGCGGCAAAACAGTTTCGCATCGTCATCCGCTTTTGGCCGAACCACGCCGCCCCCTATCGCGCCTTGGCCCGGGCCTTGAACGCTATAGGGCGACGGACCCAGGCCGCCGCGGCCCTGGCCCGCGCGGCGCAGCTGCACCAGCCAACTCCTTCCGCCACCACTCCGCCGCGCCCGTTCACCGCGTTGAAACGCGGTACTTCCGTTGCAGCGCCACGCGGAATTCGCCAAGGTGTCGGGATTCATCGCAAGCACCGGGGTGCACCCCGGTGAACGGAGGCGCCCGGGATCCAGGATGCTTCCGCAACCACGCGGCACGGCCGCAGTCATGCCCCCCCCCTTCTATCCCGATAGCAATCGGAATTGAACCGCCGTGTTTTCATCCGGGCGCGGGGTGGCGCTGGACCAACCTAACACCGGCGCGACCAGCCGCAGGCCAAGGGCATGAGAACTACGCGTATCACGGCCGCTTCCGGGTGATTGGGCCTCCGTACGCGCCTCGCCTTTCTCGCCAAACGGCTTGGCGCCTGCCAGCTTGATCCAACGTCCTAAAAATAGCCGGTTTTCACCTGTCCGTGACCGGCCGGTTTTGCCAGCCCGCGGACACAGCGTCACGGGCATACTCAGTCAGCGCCAGAAGATTGGCTTGCGGCGTGTCGCGCGGCACTTCACAACCTGCCCCCACGATGTACCGCTCCCCGGCCTGGCGATGGCATTCGGTGATGGCGGCGCGTACGCTTGCGGGTGTGCCATTGCGTAGAACACGCACGGGATCAATATTGCCAAGCAAAATTTGATCCGGCCCCATCTGCTGCCGGGCCTCGTCCAGCCCTGAAGGATAATCCAGGTCCACAATGTGGCAACCCAGGCGACCCATGCCGGCTAGAATCGGCCGGGTGTTGCCGCAGATATGCAGTCTTACCTTGGCGCCCAGCGCCAACAATCCATCCACCAGTTGTTTTTCAAACGGCCAGACGAATTCTTCATAAATTTCCGGGCCGACCAGCGAAGCCGCCGCATCGCCGACGCCGATAATATCCGCCCCCGCGGCTACCTGTTGCTCCGCAAAACGCAGCTCCATGGCCACGACAAAAGCGAATAAATCACGCACAAAAGCGGGATCATCCAAAAAGTCCAGCATCAGGGTATTAATGCCGCGCAGATCGGCTCCTTCCGCGCATGGCCCCTCCACCCAGCCTTCGATTAACTTTTCACCGCTAACCTCCCGGCGGAACAAAGCCATGGCACACACGCGGTCATGCATGCGCCCGCCGCCGAGCGGATCCGGTATTTTTAACCGCGCCAGCGCGGTTTTGTCGGCCAAGAGGGCATGTTCATCTTCAATGGCGGGGGGTTGATCTTCAAAATAGCGAATGGCGGCGCCACAGTCCGCCGCTTCCCGGGCCGGATCAGAGATTCCCGAAACATAGTCGAAATTAAACCGCCGGGCGGTGGCAATCTGCGCCGCCACCATCGTCCGGTAATCCCGTGCATAGCGACCATATTTTATCCCAATCTGATCCCCGGCGAACATCATGGTGATCGGCATCAAAGGCAGATGATCCACCGGCTTACCCGCGATGAAGGCCGTTACCCGTTCATATCCATTCATGGGATTTGCCGCCTTCGTGCCTTGCTATGCCTGAATCAAGATAAGTATACCCCGCCTGCGACATTGCTGAAATATCCACCGCCCCCGTCACCGCCTGGTACTGCTGCGTCAACTGGCCCAAACCGTTGTAAACATTTTCGACCTGGCTCACAACCGTTGTTCCCGCCGTACCGGCGTAACTGGTCAGCAGATACGGCAAACCCTCACTGCCGCGGCAGCCGCCAACGTTACTTGCGCCCCCGTTTCGCTCTCCGTGACAATTAAATATGTGTACGCAATAAATAGGCGAGCGTCCCCAAGGCTACAAATTCGCGCACGCGGCCAACAGATGACCGCCCCCGATTCCCGTGCCAATAACGGTGGGCGTCACCGTTGCGTGTAGATTTTGCACGGCGCGCTTGGGCGGCTACAGCCGCCTCCGCCGCCACCTGCGCAGCCATAACCCCAGCAGCGTAATCGCGGCAACGGGCACGGCAAGGTACGCGAGCAGTACGAGAATGGGAATAACGTCGAAAATCAAATCCCATGTCCAGGCTGGCGGCCGGACGCGCACCCGGTGCACTTCCCACGCGGCAGCGCGGCTGCGCACGAGCGATTCCACCGCCGCGCGAATCCACATCGATCCCATGCTGTGCTCCAGGGTATAGGCTCGGCCGTTTCCACGAGAGCGCACATACCTACTAACGGGTCGCACCGTCCGCGCCAGGCTATATAAAATATACCGGCTGCGGCAGGTCACAACACCTGCACCTTACACTCAGCGAAAGGTCGTCATATTCGCTCCACGTCACGTTCCCCACGACAGGTACGTCGTCGGCGCTGGCCCAGACGTGCAGAGTCCACGCGACCTTGATGTCCACGTCGACGATCTCCAAACGCCAGCCGTTGTGGCAGCGCCCCCGGCTCACCGTCGTTTTGGCCAAGGTGGCGCGGGCCGTGTTGTAGCCTATCAACGGGAAAGAGGTGATGCCGGTCAGCCACTGCCTGCCGAGGCTCGCCGAGGGATTAGAACAGTTCAGGTTCTCGATGACCCCGACGTGGAAAGTCATGGAGAGAAAATACAGCCAGCGGTGGTGGAACGTCTCCACATCCGTCACCGTTTTTAGCCCGAGCGCATCCACCCTCTCCACCGGCCCGCTCGATTCCATTTGGTACCCATTCGCCCCATCGACATACCCCGCCGGATCTTGACTGATCCAACGCCCCAGACTCGCCGAATACCACCGTGCGCGGCCGTAATACAAACCAGTGATTGGATCGTACAGCATGCCTTGATAGAGGCTGTTCACCATCGCCTGCGTGCCCGAAGGCGTGGCGCTCCAATCCGCATTGAGAGCCGTGACATTGCCGTAAGTATAACCCACGTACGGCGTCGTGGAACACTTACCCTGCCGACCGTCGCCGTCCCGCCCCTATTTGTTCACGCCACCGTCTGCCGGCTTGCCGCGAGTAGCGTATGAGGCGTCGTACGTCACCGCCCGCCTGCCGACTAAGCCGCTCGCGCACACGCCGCACATCGTCCACCGGGGTCAGTTCCGAACCAACCGCCCGAGTCCTAACCGGATGCATTGTCAGCCTCCTGCAGCATATCGGGTGTTACGATCTGCGGGGGAACC
>JAJYFE010000217.1 GCA_021785435.1 Planctomycetota bacterium | reverse complement strand
GTACAACACGGTGGGTCGGTCAGTCTTGAAGCCCCGCCGCCAGGAAGGTATCCTCTGTGTGATTCGTCAAAGGTATGGCGATGAGCGCCCATGGCCACGCCGTCCATACTCTCTACCCTGTGCACGGACGTGGTGCGGCGCATCCACGCAAGCCTCCGGTCGTTACCGGTCTGCGCTTCAAAAAGCTGATTCCCTTCGGCTGGTACGGCGGGAAATTTTCCCACCTCGACTGGCTCTTACCGCTCCTGCCCGTGTGCCACCATTATTGCGAGCCGTTCGCCGGCTCGGCCGCGGTGCTGCTGAATCGCGATCCGTCACCCGTTGAAACATACAATGATCTCGACGGCGAGGTATGCAACTTCTTCCGTACGCTACGGGAGCAGACCGACGATTTGGTGAAGGCCATTGGCCTGACGCCGTTCTCACGGGAAGAATTCGCCCGAGCCTGTGAACTTGATCCCACCCTGTCCGCGCTGGAGCGCGCCCGCCGTTTTTACGTCCGTGCCCGCCAGGTTCGCACCGGCCTCGCCCAGAGGGCCAGCGTGGGGCGGTGGGCCAACTGCAAGAATACCAGCCGCGCGGGGATGAGCGGCGTCATAAGCCGGTGGCTCGGCGCCGCCACCATGCTTCCGGGCATCGCGGCGCGTCTGCTGCGCGTGCAAATCGAAAACCGGCCGGCTATCCAAACCATCCGCTTGTACGATTCCCCGGAGACGCTTTTCTATTGCGACCCGCCATATGTCCATGAAACGCGAGGCGACCCCAAGGCCTACGGCCACGAGATGACCGACGAACAACATCGGGAGTTAGCTGCCGTATTGAACAAGGTCAAAGGCCGGGTTGCGTTGTCCAATTACCCCTGTCCGCTCATGGATAGCCTGTACCCGCCCGGGAAATGGTGGAAAACTGTCGCACCCGCGAGAACGAACCACTCCACCAAGGACAAGCGGACGGAGGCCCTCTGGACCAATTATGATCCCGCGGATATCGGCAACCGAAAGCGAGGCGCGGATGGACGATTGTTTCAAGATACTTGATGAATCCTATGCCCGAGCCAACAAGCACTTGGAAAAACCGTTCATCGCTGACGCGGGGATGCAGGCGAAAATTGAGGCGGTCGCCCTTTGTCTGAAGAACCGCGCGGGCGTCCGTGCCCTGCTCGCCGGACTGCTGGCCAAGCTGCACACCCCGAGCGTGGATATCCGGAAGCCGTTCATGGACATCACCGGGCAAACCGGCGATGATAACTATTCCGGCCGGTACTATGACGAACGCCACATCCAGCGCCTCGTGGAAAAGCCGTATAGTCTTCCCATCAATGCCACCACGGCTTTTCTAACCCCCGGCTTCCGAACCAAAAACGTGGTTCTCACCACCGAGGTCCAACTCGGGGGTCGGCCGGCCGAAATGTACGAAGCCCTGCTGAAGATTTTCGAGGATATCCAGCGGGAGCGCGTCACGGCCCGTTCCGCGATGGACGAAACGTTCCGCCTGCTCGTCATTGAACGGGACCAGCGCCGGGCGGCCATCCAGAACCTGGTCCGCGACATCCGCCGCGCCACCGACCACCTGCCCCTTTCGGCCGAAGCCACGGTGGCCCTGATAGGCCAGCACATGGCCTGTAAATATTCCTCGCGGATCCCCGTATTTGTCGTCGCGGCGGCCTACCGCGCGGCCGAGCGCCAACTTGGTCAAACGGTGCGCAAACTGAACCCCCACAATGCGGCGGACAAACAGACCGGCGCCTTCGGCGACATCGAAGTTACCATCGCCGGCGCCGACGGTGTTACCACCGCTTACGAAATGAAGATGAAGGCCGTGACTATCGGCGACGTCAATCTCGCCTTGCAAAAGCTGGCCAACGGCGGAACTTCCATCCGCAACTACATCTTCATCACCACGGAACCGATTCTTCAAGAAGCTCGCCCGTATGCGGCCACCTTGTACGAGGAACTCGGCGGTGTGGAAATGGCCATCCTGGATTGCCTCGGTTTTCTGCGTTATTTCCTTCATTTGTTCCACGCGTTGCGAACCGAGTTTCTCGAAGCGTACCAGGATCTGCTGCTCGCCGAGCCGGAGAGCGCGGTCAGCCATGCGTTGAAGGAGGCGTTCCTGACGCTTCGCAAGACGGCGGAGGGGGCGCAATGAATAGGAGTGCGACGGCGACGATTTTCCCGGCGAGTACCGGTGTTGTGGTGATTTTCGCTGCCGCTGCGATGGCACGCAGGCGCAGGCGCGGCGAGCTCTCTGGCGGACCCGGGCCGTGCACGAGCGTTGCCCCGGCCGGGGCGGCGATTTCGCCAACTGAAGCACCCCGGCGGAACGGGTCAGTCAGCGTCGCGACAGGTTCACAGACCGGCGCAGCTGGCACGACCAAATTATCTCCGCGCAAGATTCGTATCAGCGCACCGCGAATTCAGCCGCTACAGAGAAGGTAAACACGTTGGTACATCCAGGTACGTGCGAAGGCGAGGCTGAAGCGTCGAACTGGTCATTCCTCGAGGGACGCCTACCTGCATCACAATCTGCGTGTTTCTTCGCGCGACGCAAAGATGGTTTTTCGTCGCAAGGATTCCGAGATTCGGCGGAGCGTTACTCCCGGTAGAGTCCGCCGAAGGTCGTCGTGGGCGACTAAACTGTTCCGCGTCCGTGCGGAGCCGGGGGCTATGTGTCTGGTTGCGGCTACGCCGCGCTGGGACAACTGTGTCCCGCGAGGGCGACGGAAGGCGGAAGGATGGAGGCGGAAAAAGGGGGGGGACGTTCGGCCTGCAGCCGTCATGTGGTAGACAGTATTTCCCCCCGCGCGATAACGGCAGCTGGATTTTGTGGATGCGGAACCGCCGCTGTGGTGATATGATCAAAATGACCGATGGAAGAACCGAGGGTAAAGCGACAGGCCATCGAGGCGTTAGGCGATCAAATCGTGCGGCGGTTTCAGCCCCGCAAGATCATTCTTTTCGGTTCTCACGCCAATGACGCCGCCGGAGTTGATTCGGACGTCGATTTGTTGGTGAGCACCGAGTTTGAAGGCTCTCCTATTCGCAAGGAGATTGAGATGTCGCTTGGCTTGGAGCACCGCTTTCCGTTGGATCTGCTGGTGCGAACGCCGCAGGACGTGGCCAGGCGATATGCTCTGAACGATTTTTTATCCAGGACATTCTGAAAACGGGTCAGGTACTCTATGACGCCGAGCGCCGCGGAATGGCTGCAAAAGGCTGAAGAAGATTACGGCGTGGCCCGATGGATCGCTACCGGCCCCACCGCCGCCTTCAACGCCATCTGCTTTCATTGTCACCAATGCGAGGTCATACAGATATGCACCGCCGTGCGACGCACCATGCGCGACAGTATGGGGCTGGGGTGACCGACAACCTCTTGGCAGGCGGCGCAGGCAGAAAGGTCGGGTGAGGCATGAGGTCGGTTCCCAAATCATGCACAAAAATAGCTCTCGCGGCTTGCCTGCTGTTGGCGAGCGGCCCGGTCGCCGCGGGGCGTGCCGTAACGTATTTTGCGCCGGCCACCAATCTGGAGGCCCTCGACCTGGCCTGGCTGCATAAGGCGCTTCAGGCACGGCGGCTTTACGTTGCCATGTACGCTTTCACCGACAAGCCGCTCGCCCGTGCGCTTCTCCAGCTGGCTCGCGCCGGGGTGCTCATCGGCCTTTACCGGGATGGCAGGCAGATGCACGAGCGGGGGGATGTCACCTGGATGTTGGTTCGCCAGCCCAACATTCAGATCAGGGCGAGCGACAGTTCCAGGTTCATCATGCACGATAAAATGTTCATCATCCCCGGGGTGGTGTTTCGCGAAGGTTCGGCGAACTGGTCGCCCGTGGGGGAGGGCGCGACCGTGCGCCGCGGCCGCAAGGTGAAGCAACAGGACAACGCCGCGACGTATATCACGG
>JAJYFE010000216.1 GCA_021785435.1 Planctomycetota bacterium | reverse complement strand
GCGGAAAAGGTCCCGGAAAAAGCTTGACAGGAGTTCCACCGGTGACGTATATAGGAGACGCAATAATTGGCTGGTTTTAACCCGCCCACCCCTGGCTGCATTTAACCTGCCCGCTGACACCGGCAGGTTCTTAAAATGACGGAACTTCCAACAATCCCGCAGTTTAAGCCTGCGAGCCAACGATGCCCAAGCGTACCATGTTGACCATGTCCTGCAAGCGGTAATGTACAAGTTGATGTGCATTTTTGGCATCTGCCGGCGTCTGCCCTCCACCGCACGGCGAGCCTATTGTTGCCACAACTCCAGATAGTTGCTGCTGTTCAAGTCAACGTGTGCGAAGTGACCCGGGGGTATGTTGACGGGAACGCACCATTCCTGGATGAGGACCGGCGAAACAAACGCCGCATAAATGCAGTAGGAGCCGGGGCGAATCCCGCCGATTTCGTACCTGTCGTCAACGTCCGTTCGGGCCGAGCCCAATGAGTCATGATCGAGCGTGAACGACGGCACGCACGCGACTGATGGGCGCCCTTTTTCGCCGCAGGATGCCGTCCACAGCGTCCGCGTCAGCGCGGCGAAGGGCACCGCGGGCAAAGCTCGCGCCCCGGAAACGGCGGTTTTCAATTCCCCGCGCCAACTGCCCGCAAGCGCCGTATCACACTTCAGACGTGCGGCCCACCAAGCCCGCCACTTCCGGTACGTGGCTAGGTAGAACAGATGGAAGGACACCATGTCCCTGTCGTTCCTGACGAAGGATGGCACATGTCGCCACACCGAAATCTCAAGTTTTGCGTTCTGAAGCCCAAGCGCATCGGCTCGCATCAGTGACTTGAAACGTGGGGAGGCGTGGTCCCCATTCTCGAGGCAGCGGATAAGCACAATCTCCGCCCCTGCCCTTTTCGTGCCCAGCTTTACCCCGTCCGTATCAGGCGCGACGGTACCAGGTTCTCCCCTACTGATGGCACCCCGCAGCTTGGAAAGATCGTCGTCGTAGTCGGCAGCCAACTTGCCAATGAAGGCCCTGTACACCGCGACGACTCCCAGGTCCGTGCCAACCGCCGGCCCGGAAACCTTGGCGGGCATCACCTAGACCTTCAGTCCTCGCATAAGCCGTCAGGCTCCGCTATTCAGTGTAATCCATGCCCCGCCGGAGACGCCCCCCGGCGCCCGCGCCTTTTCGGCGGCAAGCCGCGCGGCTTGCGCCTGCGCCGCCTTTCGTGTGGCCTGCCTCTCCCTTTCCGCTGCCAGCTTCGCGGCTCGGGCCTGGACAGCCCGCTGCGCGGCCTCGGCGTGCCTTGCCTTCGCCAGCTCCATCGCCTGATGTCGCGCCAGCCGTCCGGCCACCAGCAGAACGAGCGAAGTCGCCACTGCGAACCCGCCGGCTCCTGCGATCAAGGCGACAGTCCACAATCCAACCTTCCGTTTCGTTCGTCCGGCCGCCCGCCGCGCCTCGCGCTCGCGCCGCCGGGCTGCGACGTTCTGCGCTCGGGCCATTCTTCGGCGCTCCGCCTGCTCACGCCGTTCTCGCCGCCGGCGCAGTGACTGTTCGGCCTTTTGCTGCTTGTTCATCGGCACTTGGCAAGTGTTCCCGCATCGCGGGCAGACGTCCACTCTTCCTCCGAATTCCGCCGGGCTTTCCAGGGGCACCCCGCAGTTTGCGCACTTGTAGGAAATGGGCTGTGTCGATTCCTCAGGCATAGCTATCTCCTCGTCCCAGGTGGGAGCCAAGACCTATCCGCGCCCGTGCGCCGTTGGAGTTACGCACTGCTACGAAACGTCCATGAAGACACAGGTCGCAAACCCGACCCCGAAGCTGCCCGAGCGGACATCCCTCTGCGGGATCAGCGCGGGCGCTGGGATTACCCCGACGGTAACTTCGCGCATCGCCAGTCGCGTGATCGCACGGATGGTGTTCGCCGTACCGACCACAGCACTCCCGCGCTGGCGAAACTTGGCCTCCCGGTGTCACGCCATCACGCCAGCCCCATCCACTACCATGTTCACGTCAGCCGAGTGGATGAGCGCGGTGAATGGAGTGCCGTTGACTTGGATGGTCGTGCCCCAGGCGCCTGGCGGCACACAACCGTCTGCGTGGCTGTGTAGGCATTCCTGCCAGGCAGCATCGCAACCGAAATAGCCCTTGTCCATCTCCCGCGCCCCCAAGAAGCCTAGGTACACGAGAACCACGGGAATCTTAAGCTGCGCCAGCTTCCACCCCCACGCGAAGCGGTTGCACATTTGATAATGGGGCTCGGCGGTCGAGAGAGACCATCCGGTTCCCAGCGCGGCCGCGGCTTCCGCGAGGGCCTTCTCGATACTATCACGGTTTTTGCCCTGGGCGCCACACGCCGGGCCGTGCTTCAGTTCGTCCTCGTGAGCCTTCGCCTCGACGAGGAGTATCCCGCGTTTTCCGTCGACCAGACAGCGGCTAGCGATGTCCCAGTTCGGCGTAGTGGGATTGCCGCTTCGGTCCGCCAGCCACCAGTTCACCAAAGCCTCACGGATCGCATCATCGCCGAGAAGGCGCGGTTCTTTTTCGATCTTCGGTTCTTTGGGGTGGCAAAACCCCTGCGGCGAGAAAAAATCGTCGTTAATGACCGCCGCGTGCGGCTGCACCAGGGAGTTCAGGAACTCCAAAACCTTGGGGCGCGGCATATGCGTGGCGAGTAGGCAGCGGTACCGGCTGCCTTTGAAATCTCTTTCCTGGAATGTGATCGTTCTGTCGTCGTCCCTCATGACTTCTCCTCTTCAATTGCACCGAGCATGGAGCGCCGGCTGATGGTGGAGCAAGAGTAACCGTTCACGGCTAACTTGTCAATGCCCATATTTACAATAGACAAGATGATGCTATCATAACGAGAGATGGAACGCAGCTACAGGGAAACGGAAGTCCAAAGGCTGATCGCCCAAGCGGTAGCGCCACTCGTAGCGCGCATTGCCGCGCAGGACCAGCAAATCGCCGCGTTGAAGGCCGAGAATACGCAACTACGTGAAGAGGCGGCGCGGCTCAAGAAAAATTCGTCCAATTCTTCCAAGCCCCATCCAGTGATATCGTCAAGCCGCCGCCGCCTGCGCCGCCGGGCGAAAAGCGGTCCATTGGCGGGCTGTAATACTCCCCCAAAACTGGGCGCACTGCTAAGGTAGTGTTTGCCCAGTTTTCGGAGTCCATTTTATGTCAGTAAAACGTCGTCAGTTTACGTCGCAGTTCAAAGCCAAGGTGGCCATGGAGGCGATGAAGGGCCAGCGAACTATTGGTGAGCTGGCGGGGTTGTATCAGGTTCATCCGTCGCGTATTGCAGCGTGGAAAAAGCATCTTGTTGAATATTCAGCGATGGCGTTTGAGGAATCGTCTGTTCAGGGGTCCGACCGTTCCCCGCCGGCGTTGATGGCGCAGTTGTACGAGCAGATCGGTCGGTTGCAGGTGGAATTATCCTGGCTAAAAAAAAGTCTGGACTGGACGCCTGACCAGAAGCGTCAGGCGGTGGATGCCGACCATCCTCGGTTATCGATGCGGCGGCAGTGTGAACGGCTTGGGCTATCAGCCAGCAGTCTATATTACCATCGGGTTCCTGTGGATCCGGAGGATTTGATCATCATGGGTCTTATTGATCGACAATATCTGGAAACGCCATTTTACGGCGTACTGCGTATGACGGCTTGGCTGGCGCGTACGGGTGACGTGATCAACAGCAAGCGGGTGCGGCATCTGATGCGGTTGATGGGGGCGGGAGGCGATTTATCCCCGGCCGCGGGAAACGGGCCTCAGTCAAGCGGATCGTGAGGCGCGCCAGTATCCGTATCTGCTCCGCGGCCTGGTCATCGACCGGCCGGATCCGGTGTGGGCGGCGGACATAACCTACGTGCCGTTGCGGGGTTCCTGGGCGTACCTGGTGGCCATCTTGGACTGGTTCAGTCGGT
>JAJYFE010000089.1 GCA_021785435.1 Planctomycetota bacterium | reverse complement strand
GGAAATCAGCGGTTGTTTCAGGTGCCGCCGTCCATTCTGGCCAGTCGGCGGCAACTGCGGGCGTTTCTTCTTAACGCCCGCACCCTGGCGCAGCTGCTGCCGGGAAAACCGTGGCTCTTCAAACGGCTCTCGGCGGCGCAGGCCCGGCCGTATCTGCCGCCGAACTAGCCGCAATATTTCACCGCCAAGACGCCCAGGTTACCAGATATGAAAGATCCCGGTTAAGCCCGTAGGACGTTGACTGAAGATGGAGCATTTTTAATGGCTGCAAATCCCGCCTTGGGCGTGGTGTTTCACTGGATCGGGGGGTTGGCCTCGGCCAGCTTTTACGTGCCGTACCGCAAGGTCCGCCATTGGTCGTGGGAAACCTATTGGCTGGTCGGCGGATTTTTTTCGTGGATTCTCGCGCCGCTGTTTTTTGCCACGCTGCTGGTGCCGGATTTCTGGCACGCTATTCTGTCCTCCAAAACGGAAACCGTGCATGTGATGGGCCATCCCTGGCGTATCGCCAATGGGGGCATTCTGTTTTTAACTTATCTGTTCGGCGCGTTGTGGGGGCTGGGTGGTTTGACTTTCGGTTTGACCATGCGCTACCTGGGCATTGGCCTGGGCATGGCCATCGCGTTAAGTTACTGCGCCGCCTTCGGCACCCTCATGCCGCCGATTTTCAATGGCTCCATCCTTCATATCGCCCACACGCTTTCCGGCCAGGTGATTCTGCTGGGCGTGTTGGTGTGCCTGCTGGGCATCGCGGTCAGCGGTATGGCCGGCATGGCCAAAGAGCGCGAACTTCCGGCGGAACAAAAACAGGCCACCGTTAAGGAATTCAACTTTGTTAAAGGCATTTTGGTGGCCACATTTTCAGGCATCATGAGTGCCTGTTTTGCCTATGGTCTGGCCGCGGGGTCGCCTATCAACGAGATGGCGCATCGCATCCTCATGCGGCACCATCGGGCGGTATTCTGGGATGGCTTGCCCGCGTTAATCGTGGTCCTGCTGGGCGGCTTTACGACGAACTTTATCTGGTGCGCGATTTTACATTGGCGTAAGCGCAGCGCGCACGAGTATCTCGCCGCCACCGTGGCCTGCGAGCCCAACACGAAGACACCCCGATCCCCAGCAGAAACGGAAGAATATCGGGAGCACGAAGCCAACGCTCGCGAAAATATGGGGAAACCGACGGCCAATGGAGCGGCGTATTCTGGCACGCCTGGGGCGGCGGGTGAAGCCGCCGGTATCGGTAGCGCGGGCGCCCCCGCCTTGGCCGTTCCGGGCGGTACGGCCAGGGCGACCCCGCGGGTTCGCGTGCCGCTGCTGATCAATTACGCCTTTTGCGCCCTGGCGGGCACGCTGTGGTATCTGCAGTTTTTCTTTTACACCATGGGCCAGACCCAGATGGGGCCATATCAATTTTCCGGCTGGACCCTGCACATGGCCAGCATCATCATTTTCGCGACGCTGTGGGGTGTCATTTTGCATGAGTGGAAGGGTACCAGCAAACGCACCCACGCCATCATCGCCATCGGCCTGGTAATTCTGGTTGGCTCAACGGTGATCGTGGGCGAGGGTAATTACCTGAAAATTGTCCATCGGCCGGTAGCGGCGACCAAGACGGTTCCCACCCGCATGCGGCTGGCGCCGCCGGAAAACACCATCGCGGTTATAGGAGCTCGTCATGCGGGTTAAATTGCGCCCGGGGATGGTCCGATGGGTCTGCGGTGTGGGTCTGCTTGCCGCCATGGGCGCCGGCCGCGCCATTCCAGCCGCGGTTCGGGACGCGCCGGTGCGCCTGCGCTGCGCCTGGCGCGCCGATCCCATCGGTATTAGTTCACCGCATCCGCGGTTGACGTGGGCGCCACCGCGACAATATTCCTTTATCCGTGAAACGGCCTGGCAAGTTGAAGTTGGGCGTTCCGCAGCCGACTTGCGCCACGGGCGGGCACTGCTTTGGAATTCGGGCCAGCGCCCAGCGCTGAGACACTATTTCGCGCGTTATGGCGGGCCGGCGCTGACGTCGTTTACCCGTTATTTCTGGCGGGTTCGCGTATGGAACCAAAACCTAGTCCCCTCGCCCTGGAGTAAAGTCGCTGATTGGATGACGGGCCCTATGACCCGGCACGATTGGCGGGGCCAATGGATTTCCTATACCCATAAGATCCACAACCCCGTTTATCAAGGCTCTTCGTTTCCCACCCTGGGTGGCGCGGCGTGGATTCAAATCGCCGGTTCGGGCAATGGCCAAACCGTTGCGCCAGGTCTGTATACGTTATTTAAGAAGTTCACGCTGCCGGCCGGGGCGTCCGTCACGAAGGCGATACTGATCTGCGCGGCGGATGACCAGGCCCGTGTGGCGCTCAACGGAACCGTGCTTAATAAGCAATTTGATTGTCGCTTTACCCATCCCGCTGTGTTTAAGGTCACGAAACGACTCAAACCCGGAACGAATCATATAGGCGTTCTTCTGCGGAATTGGGGCAGCACGCCCAATCCGTCGGGGTTCATCGCCACATTGCAGATACGTTTGGTCGGGGGCGCCGCGCTGAAGGTGGTAACCGACCATTCCTGGCGGGCGGTGGCTGGCCAACAGGCCAACTGGCGAACCGGCGTGGCTCGCTCCGGCACGCCGCTGGCCCACGTGGTGGCAGTCTATGATCAAGGGCCATGGGGCCGCCCGCGGCCGCCGGGCGCTCCCGTGGTATGGCTGCAAAAAGTTCCCAGTCCGATTTTTCGCAAGGTGTTTACGATCTCCGGTGGAATAAAACATGCCTATTGCTTCATCAGCGGGCTGGGGTTTTTTCAATTAAAGCTCAATAGCCGCCAAGTCAGCCACGATGTTTTGACTCCCACTTTTTTCGACTATGAAAAAGAAGTTCCGTTCATCAGCTACAACGTGGCCAAATATCTGCATTCCGGGGCCAACGTGGTGACCCTAGCCTTGGGCAACGGCTGGTTTAACGAATGCGAAGCGGACGCCTGGCATTTCAACCAAGCTCCGTGGCGGGCGCGGCCGGAAGTATTGATGAATCTGCTTGTGGAAAAGGCGGACGGGACCAGGCAATGGGTGGCCACCAACGCCAGCTGGAGCGCTGCCGATGGTCCGCGGCTAGTGGATGGTGTAAGAACCGGCGAGGTATATGACGCCGCGTTGCGGATAAAGGGGTGGAATCAGGCCTCGTTCCGAGGCCAGTCGCTGGCTCGCGCTCAAGTGGTTCCGGGACCGCGGGGACGCTTGACGTCGCAGATGGTTGAACCTTCCCGAGTCATGCGAGTGTTTAAGCCCGTCTGGATTCGGCCGGCCCCCGGCGGGGCCTGGGTGGCGAAATTCCCGGACAATATCGCCGGCTGGGTCACGCTGACAGCGCGGGGCAGCGCGGGGAAACCTATCGTTCTGCGCTATGCCGAGCGGCGGCACGCCGACGGCCGGGTGGACCAAGGTCCCATCAAGGGCCTGGTATTCACCGGCGCCTTTCAAACCGACACGTATATTCCCGACCAGGCGCGGCCCTTCACCTGGCATCCCGAATTCACCTATCACGGATTTCAATATGTGCAGATAAATGGCTTATCCCACCGCCGGGATCTGCTGGATCTGCGGGCGGATATGATTCATACGCCGTCTAAAAAGATCGGGCGTTTTTCCTGCGCCAACCAATTGCTTAACAAAATTGCCCGGATCACCAGCCGCACGTATGAAAATAACTTCGCTGACGGCTTTCCGACGGATTGCCCCACCCGCGAAAAATGCGGCTGGATGGGCGACGGCTGGCTGGCGGCGGCCCAGGGAATGGCCATCTACCGCAATGCACCGGCTTACGAACAGTGGGTTCAGGACATGGCCAACTGGCAGCAAGCCAATGGAAATCTATATTGCGTGATCCCCAACAGCAACGGCTGGGGCGGTGGGAATTTACCCGACTGGGACAGCGCCTGCATTATCGTGCCGTGGTATGTTTACCTCTATGATGGCGACGGCTGCATTTTGGCGGCGCATTACGCGGGGATGAAGCGGTTCTTTCAATTTATCGCGTCCACCGCTCCAAGTGGGATCATGCACGCCGGCCAGGGCGATTGGTGCTCGCCCGCGGTTCACCCAGCGCCGCGGGCGGTTACCTCCACGGCGCTGTTTTATTATGACGCGTGCCTGCTGCGGCGCATGGCCGCCCGGCTGGGCCATCGGCGGTCTGAAGACTATTTCAGCCGGATGGCGGCCCGCATCAAAGCAGCCTTCCAGCGCAAGTTTTATCGGGGGCGGGGCGTTTACGCCAACGGCGGTCAGACGGCCCAGGCGGTGGCGCTCTACTACCATTTGGTTCCGCGGAGTCGGCAAGGGTTGGTGGTGCGCCAACTGGTGAACGATATCCGCGCCGACCAGAATCATCTGGATGTCGGCGTGCTGGGATGCAAAGCCTTGTTCCGGGCGCTCAGCCGGGCGGGGCGGCAGGGAGTGGTCTACGATATGTTGACACAAACCACTTATCCCGGCTACGGGTTTTGGATCGCGCACGGGGCCAGCACTTTATGGGAAAACTGGAGCACTTCCGCGGGATCGCTAGATCACATCATGTTCGGGGATGTGGCCGGTTGGTTTTATAATTATTTGGCGGGCATTGCGCCGGTGGCGTCCCAGCCGGGTTTGCGTTCGATACTATTTTATCCCAGGCCAGTGCGGCGTCTGGCCTGGGCCCAGGCTTCCATTGCCAGCCATTGGGGCGGGATTTGCAGCGCCTGGCGGTGGGCGGGGGGGCGTTTGGTATGGACGATCCGCATTCCGCCGGGCGCGTCGGGCCATCTGATTTTTCCGGGTTCCGCCGGACGCCCAATACGCGGCCAGGGGCCAAATATCGGGAGGTTTTCGGTCTGCCAGAACGGTGATCAACAACTGGCGGTTTTAGGACCTGGTGTGTGCAGGTTCAGCTATACGCCTGGGCCGGGACGGCTGCAAAAATATTAAAACGGTTTTCGCAGCGCTGGTCATGGCCACACCCGGCGACACTGGACGCACTGTGGGTTAGCGCGGCGCATGCGAATCTTAGGCATCTTAAGGCGCCCGTGGCGCTGGGACTGACGTTTATGGGACGCGAGGCGATCGCTTATCCCGGTCCGAGCCATCGGTGGGGGGCTGGGTACGCAGGCGGAATTGGCGCGGTTCGGGTACGGGGAAATACGATGATTCGGCGATGTTTATGCCCCGGCATGACGGCTGCGGTTGTGTTTTTGGCCCTGCTGGGCTCCGGCGGAGCCGCACGGGCCGCCAGCGGCGGTGGATCCTGGCCGCGGTTTCCGGTTCCTCGAAGTCTGCTGGTTATCCCCCGGCTGCCCGACTACGGTGATAAGGTGCTGCTGGAGACCCTCTCTGGCGTGCTGGCCTGGCGCGACCGACACCGCGGCCCGGGTCCGATGGTATGGATAGCCACGGGCAATCCCGCTTATCATCTCTGGCGGCGGGCCTGGCTGAAAACCCATCCCGTGCCGGTGAAGCGCACGGCGGCCGATCAACTTTTTAAGTGGGTGGGGCGGTTTCACCGCGCCGGCCTGGTTAAAGGCTATGTCCTCTACCGCGGCGGAAATAACATTTCGGTAAACCTGGCCACTTCGCTGTGCGCCCCGCTGGATGCGGTCGCGGTCAATCAACGCTTGCAATCGCAGGCGCGGGCCCAAGGCTTAAAAATGCTGGCCGATGCGCAGGGTAAAACTTTTTCCTGGCTGCTGCGGAAACTGCATGGCCGCTTTTCGCGAACCTGCCTGGGCCTGGCGCTTTATCCGCATGCCACGCTGCGTGACGAAATCGTCGCCGCCAACGCCCTATGCACGTTGAACGCGCCCGGCGGAGGCTATCAGCGCGGCTTAACGCTCATGCGCCCCGGCGGGATTGTCATCGGCTGGGGTACCGATGAATTCCAGTCGGTTAGTCTGGCCAGCCAATATGCCCTGCGTGTGGTGGCGGCCGACTTCTGCTCGAATCTGCCCGTCCTTTCTTCCGGCCCGCTCCCGAGGGTATTTCACCGACGCTCGCCGCCGGCCGGCCGCGACCATCGCTATCAATACAACCCCCAGCGCCACTACGTGGCCTTTGTGCTTAGCGACGGCGACAACCTGGAATGGGCGATGGCCGGCCTGGTGATCGGCCGCTCCTACTGGGCCAATCCGCGCCGCGGCGATACGCCGTTTGGCTGGGGGGTGCCCGGCGTCGATCTGGCGCAGGTTGATCCTTACGTCCTGGATGATTTTTTCCACACCGCCAGCGGCAAGGACAGTTTCGTGCAGTACGCCAATGGTTATTTTTATCTGGACCAGTTCGGCCGGAAGCGGGGAGGATGGTTCTCGCTAATCCCGATTCTGCGGCGCACCAATACCACGCTGGCACGTTTGGGCTTGCATGTCATGACCGCTTTTTCGGTGCATTGGGCGAATCGGGCGGCCCGGGAAGGCTACCGGCTGCTTGCGCGCAACATGCCCGCCGTGCGCGGCGTGCTGGCGATCCAATTCGCACCTTACGCCGCCGGGCGCGGCAAAATTATATGGGTGCGCCGGCGCCATGGCCCGCCTTTGCCGATCATTTCAGCCTTTTCCGCCATTTGGCGCCAGCCGCACAACAGCCCCGTGATGGGTAGCCCGCGATACGTGGCGGCGCTGCTGAATCACTGGGCGGCGAAGAGAAGCGTTCATCCGGATCGCCATTTCGCCTGGATTATAGTGCACGCCTGGTCGCGGTTTGATATGAAAGGCCACAAGATCGGTGGCTATGGGGCGGCGCGCGCTTGCGCCCGATTGCTGAATCCGTCTATCACGGTGGTTACGCCGAGTCGATCCGTGGACCTGCTGGTGCGGGCGCACCAGCGGTTGCTGCGTTAGATTTTTCAGGAGATCGTGACGATGTTGAGCGAACTCAAGGCAGTTCCTCATGTCCACCGCGGAAACCCGCAGGCGATGAAAATGGATTCTATTCAGCGCCGGGCGGTCGGCGTAGCCGGCGACTTCCCAGCCACTGCCGCGAACGCGCCATGGTCCGCCATTTTCAGTACAGTGGCGGCGCTGACGCTGCTAAGTCTGGCGGGTCGCGCAGTGCAAGCGGCGATTGCGGCGCCAGTTAAGCTGCAATGCCAGTTACGAAAAAATCCCCTGGCGATTAACGCCACGCGGCCGCGGTTAGGCTGGGTGCTCCCGTGGAAGGGGCGCGATCAATCCCAGAGCGCCTACGAGATTCTAGTGGCTTCCTCGCGTAGCCTGCTGGCGCAGGACCAGGGCAATCTTTGGGCCTCCGGCCGTGTCCGTTCGGATGACTCCATCCACGTGCGCTACGCCGGTAAGCCCTTATCTTCCCGGCAGCGTTGCTTCTGGAAGGTGCGGGTATGGAACCAGGCCGGAAAGGTTTCGCGCTGGAGCGCCATCAAGCAATGGCAGGAAGGCCTACTGGCGCCGGCGGCGTGGCGCGGAGCAAAATGGATCGGTTGGCGGCCGCCGTTCGCGGGGGCGTCGTGGGTTTTTGTGCGCGGAATGAACTGGCAGTCGGCGCCGGGTAGCAACGACGCCCAGGCTTCCGCCGGTCATTTCACATTTTACAAAACGTTTATCATGCCGGCGGGCCGCCGGATAAAGAGCGCGGTGCTGAAATGCGCCGCCGACAACGCGGCGCTGATTTCCATCAACGGAAGATTGATTAGTTCGCAATGGGGCTCGCCGTTCAACGCCCCGGGCCAATTCAAGGTGCGGCGCTTCCTTCAGCCGGGAATCAATCGCCTGGCCGTATTGCTGTGGAACCAGGGGGCGGCGCCCAACCCGTCCGAGTTGTTCGTCGGCCTGCAGATTCGCTTTTCCGGCGGGAAGGCCCTGACGGTAGCGACGGATAAATCCTGGCGGGCGGTGGCCGGCAAGCCTCAGCATTGGGCTGCCGGCATGGCGCCGCGGGCGGCCACGCCCGTGCAGGTGGTGCGGCCATGGGGCGGCCAGGCGTTGCCGGCGATCTATTTGCGCCGCCAATTTACCGTGGCCAAACCGATTCAGCGGGCGGTGGCGTATCTATGTGGCCTGGGGTTAAGTAAGCTTTACTTTAACGGCCAGCCCGCCAGTCACGACCAGCTTTCCCCGCCGTTAAGCTGGTATCCGAAGCGTTGTTATTATGTGGCGTTCAATGTGACCAAACTGCTGCGGCCAGGGCCAAATGCCGTAGGCGTAACCCTCGGCAATGGGCGGATGTATGGGATGGGTGGCTATACCATCTCCATTCCACCGCGCATGCTTTTCCTTCTGCACCTGCGTTACGCCGACGGTTCTATGGCGGTCCTCACCAGCAATGGGCAGTGGCAAATGACCGATCGCGGCCCGATCCGCATGAACAACGAATACAATGGGGAAACCTACGAAGCCCGGCTGCGGATACCGGGCTGGGATAAGGTTAGGGGCTACGGGTTGCGGGTTGCGGCGCACGGGTGGCGCACCGCCGCACGGGTCCATTCGCCGGGCGGACGCTTGGTGGCCGAATTCCAGCAGCCGATCCAGGTCACCCGGATCCTTCATCCCGTGGCGCTGCTGCACGCTGGAGCGGGCCAATGGATTTTCGATCTGGGCCAGAACATGGTCGGCTGGTGTCAAATCCGAGTGGACGGCCCGGCTGGAACCACTATTGTGCTGCGCCATGCAGAGGCGCTGACACGCAACGGCCATCGTTGGATGCCGGCTTTAGGCCCCGGAAAGCGGCTTATCGCCGCCGAGAAAGCACAACCGCGCGGCCTGGGCCTGTACACCGCCAACCTGCGCTCGGCCCAGCAGACGGATACGCTAATCCTAAGCGGCAAGCCGATGGTGTGGCATCCTATCTTCACTTACCATGGTTTTCGCTACGTGGAAGTAACCGGCTATCCCGGTCGGCCGACGCTCTCCACGCTGGAAGGCCAGGAAGTGCATGATGGGTTGCCGGTCACCGGCGGATTCGCGTGTTCGGACCGACTGCTGAATCAGATCTACCACAATTGCAAATGGGGAATCCAGGATAACTACCGCAGCATTCCCACTGATTGCCCGCAGCGTGATGAGCGCCAGGGCTGGATGGGGGATCGCAGCGCTGAGTCCCGCGGCGAAATGTTCTTCTTTAATGATGAGCGTTTCTACAATAAGTGGCTCTGGGACATTCAGGACGGCCAGCATCCCAATGGCGACATCGCGGATGTGAATCCACCCTATTGGGGTGTCTATGTTCACGATGTGACCTGGCCGGGCACGTTTATTATGGTGGCGAACAACCTCTATCTTCAATACGGCGAAACCGCGCAGATCCGGCGGCATTACGCCGCCATGACCCGGTGGATCAACTACCAATTGGGGGCGGTTCATAACGGCGTGGATCCCAACGGCGGTTTCGGCGATTGGGACCCCCCGCCGCACGCCCATTCGACCAACATTGGCTCGCACGATCCGAACCGCGGTACGCCGGGGCCGTTGATTGCCACGGCGAGTCTGTACAAATATCTCAAGATCATGGCGCGATTCGCGGGGTTGCTGCATAAGCCGGCGCAACGGCGCCACTGGTTGGCGGAAGCGGGGCGCCTCTATCGCGGTTTTAACCAGTCGCAGTGGAACGCCCAGGGCGGCTACTACGGCAATGGTTCGGACACCTCCTGTCTGCTGCCTTTGGCGGTGGGAATTGTCCCGCCGGCCCGGAAGGCAGCGGTGGCGCGGCGGCTGGTCGGGCTGATCCGCGACCGTCAACAGGGACATTTGTATGGTGGCCTGATCGGCATGCAATGGGCGTTTCAGGCGTTAGGCCGGATTCACCAATTGCCCTTGGGCTGGGCCTGGCTCAATACCAGCAGTTATCCCAGTTACGGCTACATGATTCGCCACGGGGCCACAACCCTCTGGGAAAACTGGAATGGCAATACCGCCGGACCGGCCATGAACTCAATGAACCACGTAATGCTTATCGGCGACATGTTGACTTGGCTGTTTACGGATGTCGGCGGCATCCGGGCTGATCGGCGCGATCCCGGATTTAAGCATATTATTATGCGGCCCCATTTGATGGCGGGCTTGCGGTGGGTGAAATGCTGGCATCGTTCACCGTACGGTTTGATTGAGAGTGACTGGAAGATTGCCAGTGGTCGTCGGTTCGATTGGCGAATCAGGGTGCCGGCCAATTCTTGGGCGACGGTATATGTGCCGGCGGCTTCGGAAAAGGCGGTGCGGGAAGGCTCTGTCGCGGCGACCAGGGGGAAAGGCGTAAAATTCCTGCGAATGCAGCGCCGTCGCGTAGTGTTCCGTATCGGATCCGGGCGGTATCATTTCGTGTGTCGGACGCGGTAAGCATGGCCCAATCTCTCTTGCGGAGTACCATTTATGTCCAATCTTGATCGCCGGGATTTTGTCAAAATCGTCAGCTGGACGGCGGCGGGTCTGGCGGCGTGCCGGCCGCTGCGCTCCTGGGGCGCTGGTATGCCTCCCTTGGTTGGTGACGCCGGCCATTTCCAGCAATTGCCTATTGCTAACGTAGCCGCTGCCTTTGCCTCGCCGCCTGATGATGCCCGCCCCTGGGTCTATTGGTTCTGGCTGCGCGGCAATGTGACGAAAGAGGGCGTCACCGCGGACTTGGAGGCCATGCAGCGGGTGGGGATCGGTGGGGTGCTGATCATGGAGGTAGACCAAGGCACGCCGGCGCCGCCGTGCGTACAGGGAGCGACGCCGCTGCCTTTTATGAGCACCTCCTGGCAGGAGATGTTTAAATTTGTCAACTCCGAGGCGCATCGGCTGGGATTGGAAGTGAACATGACCAACGACGCCGGTTGGTGCGGCAGCGGTGGGCCGTGGATCACACCTGAGCTATCCATGCAGGAACTCGTCTGGACGGAAACTTATGCCAAAGGCGGCCAGAAAATCGACCAGATACTGGCCCAGCCACCGACTGTGGCCAACTACTACCGGGATATTGCGGTCTTGGCGTTTCCGACACCGGCGGGGGAAAATCCCGTCACCGTGACCGCCAGCAGTTTTCAACCGGCCTATCCTCCCCGCAACGTGACCGATGGAAACGCCGCCACGTTCTGGGTATCCAACGGCTGGAATCCAGGTCAAGGGCCGACGCCCGACAAGCCCGAGTGGCTCTGCTTTGAGTTCGGCAAGCCGTTCCATACTGACCGCCTGCAATTGACGCCACGCGCCGGCTATGGCCCACGCCAGATCAAGGTGCAAAGTTCGAGCGATGGCCGGCAATGGAAAACCCTGGCTTCCGCCACCCTGGCCAACGGCCCGACTACGACCCTCTCATTTCCGCCCACTACCGCGCGTTATTTTCGTATTCTGATACTTTCCTCCTACGAAAATGAAAACGTCCAGATTTGTGAGGCATCCTTCAACGCTCGTGCGGCGTCAGAGCGTGCACGCTCTGGGACCGAGGGGATAGCGGACATTACGGCCCTGGCGGAATTTACAGTGCAGGACAATCTGCCGACCAACCCCAGTTGGCCGAAAATGCCGGCAGGCCAATGTGTGGCCCTCGGAAAAATAGTGGACATTTCCACCCATCTGGATGCGCACGGGCGCTTGCTATGGGCTGCACCGCCCGGGCCATGGACCATTGTGCGCTTGGGCCACACCTCCACCGGTGTGATGAACCACCCCGCGCCATCCAGCGGCTTGGGGCTGGAAAGCGACAAACTCAGCCGCCGGGCCACGGACACGCAGTTCTACTCACAGATGGGTAAATTGGCCAAAGATGTTGGGCCGCTCGCGGGTAAAACGCTGGTCTCGACCCATATCGACAGCTGGGAAACCGGTTCACAAAATTGGACACCCACTTTCAGGAAAGATTTCCAGCGCCTCCGTGGTTACGACTTATTGCCATATTTGCCGGCTGTCACCGGGCAGGTGGTGGAAAGCCTGGAAATAACCCAGCGTTTTCTTTGGGATTTCCGCAAAACTATTTCGGATCTGCTGGTGGAAAATTACGCTGGGCGCATGCGCGACTTAGCGGCGCGGCATGGCCTGCGGCTGTCCATTGAAGGTTATTCCGGCGTGCCGGCCAACGAACTGGATTATGGCGGCCAAGCGGTGGAACCGATGGGCGAACTTTGGTCGTGGCCCCAATTTGGGGTCTGGGACAAGGTCATTGAAATGGCTTCCGCAGGTCACACCTTCGGCCACCGTATTATCGGCCAGGAAACGTTTACCGCCGATGCCAACGAAAAATGGCGGGGCCATCCGGCGATTGTGAAAAACATCGGCGATTGGGCCTTCTGCCAGGGGATTAACCGTTTTGTCATTCACCGTTACGCCATGCAACCTTGGGTCAATCCGCATGATGCCCCCGGTATGTCCATGGGGCCGTGGGGTCTGCATTATGAGCGGACCGAAACGTGGTGGGAGCAGTCAAAACCATGGCACGAATACCTGACACGCTGCCAATATCTCTTAAGGCAGGGGCATTTTGTCGCAGACATTTGCTATATGCAGCCGGAAGGTGCTCCCGCAGGCATGGTGATGCCGCCGATGGCCGCCGGAAACCCGCCGTATCGCCCTGGCTACAACTTCGACGGATGTTCCGCGGAGGTCGTGCTTACGCGCATGCGGGCGAAAAATGGCCGGTTGGTGCTGCCGGATGGCACGAGTTATCGCGTCTTGGTGCTGCCGCCGGTGCAAACCATGACCCCCACGCTGTTGCGCAAGTTGAAAGAGTTGATTGACGGCGGGGCTACGATCGTCGGACCGCGGCCAGAAAAATCGCCGAGTTTGACCAACTTTCCGCACTGCGACGCCGAAGTGCGGAAACTGGCCGCTGAACTGTGGGATTCCGGCAAGATTATGGCGGACCGAACGGCGGAACAGGTTTTGGCCGCCGCGGGCCTGCCACCGGACTTTACCGCGGACAAACCGCTGAATTACTGCCACCGGCGAACCGCCGATGCGGATCTTTATTTCGTGGCCAATCACGAGCCGTGGCCGGTCGAAGCGGTCTGCACCTTCCGTGTCAAGGGGAAGGAACCGGAACTATGGAATCCGGAAACCGGTGCGATCGAGACCGCCCCCCTGTGGCGGCAAGTGCATCACGGTACGCAGATGTCGCTTTCGTTGCCGTGGAAAGGTTCGCTTTTTGTGGTGTTTCGCCAATCCCGGCACGGCGGGGCCGGCGCCGGCGGTTTAATGCGCGTCAGCCGGGACGGTCAAGCGGTGCTTTGCGTGCCTGCGCTACGCCCGGATATCGTGGTCCAGCATGCGGTTTATGGCGTGCTGGGCGATCCGAAGCGCACGCGCAATGTGACGGCTATCGTGGCGGGTCTGGCAAGAAAAGGAAAGCTCTCTTTTCCGGTCGTGGCAATAGCGGCGCTTGGCGGCGACCCGGCTTATGGCATCGTCAAAACGTTGCGGGTGGAATACGCCTATAATGGCCATTCGATCACCGCCACCGCCTGTGATGGTGAAATATTTAGCTTCCAAGCATTCCGTGCACCATTGCCAGTAGTCGTTCAGCACGCGGTTTATGGGGTTTTAGGTGATCCCGACCGCACCCGCGACGCCACAGCCGTGGTGCGGAAACTTGCCCAAAAGGGGCAATGGCATTTTCCCGTGGCCGATATCACCGCCGCGATCGGTGATCCAGCCCTTGGCATCGTGAAAACCCTGCGCGTGGCTTACCTATGGAAAGGCCATCCGCAGGTGGCCAGCGCACAGGATGGCGGAGAGATTATTCTGCATTATCCGACGGCGACCTTCCCTCCGCTCCTGGTCCACGCCGGAGCACCTGGCAAATACCAGGCGCTTATATTTCAATCGGGGCAATACCAGTTCACCGGCGCCTCCGGGAAAACGGCCGGTGTGGCCGTTCCCGCCTTACCCGGGCCGCGCGAAATTCCCGGTCCATGGGTGATTGATTTTCCAGCCGGTTGGGGTGCTCCGCCGCAAATCAGGCTTGACCACCTGATCTCGTGGTCGGAACATCCGGACTCCGGCGTGCGGTATTTCTCCGGTACGGCCATTTATCGTAAAACTCTCACCCTACCGCCCGGGTTGGTGACTCCCCAACGCCGTGTTTACCTTGATTTAGGCGAGGTTCAAGTCATGGCCGAGGTGATCCTCAACGGCAAGACCCTGGGGGTTTTGTGGAAGCCGCCGTTCCGCGTAGAGGTAACTGACGTCATCCACGCAGGCCACAATTCACTGGAAATTCACGTGACGAACTTGTGGATCAATCGTTTAATCGGCGATCAACATCTGCCGGAAGACCCCGAACGCAACGCCAATGGCACGCTTAATGCCTGGCCAAAATGGCTGCTGGAAGGCCAGCCTAATCCCAGCGGCCGGTATACGTTCACCACCTGGCAGTTGTGGCATAAGAATGATCCGCTGGTCTGCTCCGGCCTGATTGGGCCGGTACGGTTGGTGGTGGCCGAACGTGTAGTGGTGCCGATATAATCGGCGCCGTCGGTCATGGCCATCGCATGCTCGTGAAAAGGCAACCGTTCACGGGCTGCACCGGCCCTCGTTTATCTCCCGATAGCTAAGTAGGAACGCCATATGAACCAGGATAGTAGGTCGAACATCCGCCTCGGTAGACACACTGCGATGTGCCGTCAGTAGTAGGCACATTCCAATGTGCCGTCAAACCAGCGGACAAGCCCCGAAACTTCGGGCTGGGCCTGTTCGCTGGAGGGGGCCACGGAGCGCCGCCGGCGATCCAATGATTCATTCTGTGTTCGCACTTAGCGAAAGACTCGTGAACGGTTACCTGAGGAGGATCCGGTCGATGCTACGCCTGAAGGCTAAATTCACGTTGGTCTGTTTCGCGGCCCTGGTCTGGCCATCATTCGCAACCGGCCGCACCGTCAGGCCGGCGATCCTAGCCGCCGGCCTAGGCGGTCTACCGCTGGAACGGTCGGGGGCCGCCGCACATGCCGGCAGTTGGGATCGCCACTGGCGTAATTACGACTTCCGGAGCTTGGCGCCAGGCCATAGGCTGGTGCTACTGCATTACCGCGGTGCAGGCGTAGTCCGGCACTTTTGGTGTACCTTCACCGGCGGCCAGCCCATTCTGTGTCAAGCCATCCTACGCATGTACTGGGACGGTGAAAAACACCCCAGCGTGCGGGTACCGTTGGGGGCATTTTTCGGCGTCGGCTTTGGCCAGCAGGTGAATTACGAATCTGCGCCTCTGGAAGAAACGAGCGGCGGCAATAATTGCTGGTGGCCGATGCCCTTCCATAAGTCCGCGTATTGGACGTTGACCAATGAAAGCAAAGAAACCATCTCCGCTTTCTATTGGAACATCAACTTTGATACATACCGATCCCTCCCCAGCCGCCTGCTTGAATTCCACGCCCTGTGGCGGCAGGAAAACCCGGTTCCACGGGGAAAAAACTATCTGATTTTAGACACCACCGGTCGCGGCCAATATGTCGGCACGGCCCTGTTCATGCAGGGGCTGGCCAAGGGGATGGGACTGTCATTTCTGGAAGGCAATCCGGTGGTTTATATCGACGGCCGGCGCCGACCTGCGATCGTGGGTACGGGGACCGAAGATTATTTTTGCAGCGGCTGGTATTTTGCCACCGGCCCATACTCCGCGCCATACCACGGCTGTCTGCTTAAGCAACCGATCCGCCAACGCGTCAGTGCCTATCGCTGGAATATTCTGGATCCGATTCCGTTCCACCGATCCATCAAATTCACCATCCAGGTAGGGCCGATGGACAACATCCCGGCGGCGTATGCATCGGTTGCTTATTGGTATCAGACCCAGCCGCACCCGGTGTATCCGCCTTTGCCGCCGCCGGCAAGCCTGCTCCCCGTCCGGCCAGTTGCGGTATTCGCGATTCCCGGCGCTTTGGAAGCGCGGGGTTTGGTTCGCCGTGCCCACGCCACGAGCGGCATCGTGCAGAGTCAGAATATGGCCGACTTTAACGGTCGCTGGAGTGATGACGCGCAACTCTTCTGGCACGGCCAATCGAAAGCAGCGAAACTAACCATTCCGTTGCCGGTGGCCAAGGCGGGCGACTATTTTTTAACCGCCTATTTTACCAAAGCCCCGGACTATGGCCGGTTTCAAATTTTCGTGGGCGGCCATAAGGTTGGTTCCGTGATCGATGGCTACGCCAGGTCGGTTCAGCCGAGCGGGCCGGTCTGTTTGGGTAAAATAGTTTTGCGCGCCGGTGGGAATCCGCTGGTGGTGAAGATCGTGGGACGAGACAGGCGGTCGGCGAATTATTTTTTTGGGCTAAACGCGCTGGTCCTTAAGCCCGTGGGACGTTGACCGAAATAGGTTTGCCCTACGCCGGCACCGTGAAAATTCGCGCACGGCGCGCCGTTGCGTGGCGGTCGCTTTACATATTTTCGCGGATTTTCCCAACCGGAGAAACCGCGGAACGCCTGAAAAGTGAGTTGTCGATGGCGCCTAAAGTTGGATTGTTTAGCATTGGCCTGGCTGCTTACTGGCCGCAATTCCCGGGGCTACGCGAACGATTGGCCGGGTATGCCGACTTTGTCGCCCGCCAGCTCCACACGCTCGGCGCCCAAGTGGTTGATGCGGGTATGGTGGATGCCCAACCGGCCGCGGTGGCCGCGGCTGCCCAGTTTATCCGCCAGGACGTGGACTTGGTGGTCTGCTATGTGACGACCTACGCCACCAGCAGCCTGGTGTTGCCTGCGGTCCAACGGGTCCAGCGGCCCGTGCTGATTTTGAATTTACAACCCACCGCCCAACTGGCCTACGCCCGTACCGGCACCGGCGAATGGCTCGCCAACTGCCAGGCGTGCTGTGTACCGGAAATCGCCTGCGCCTTCGAACGTTGCGGCATCGATTTCTATACAGTCACCGGCCTGCTCGGTCTAACCCAACCGACCCCCGGCGCGGTGGCCGATGAAGTCACTGCCGCCCATCCCGCCGCTCTGACGGCTTGGCGGCAGGTGCGCCAGTGGCTGGATGCCGTCACCATTCAGCGAACCCTGGCCCGGAGCCGCATCGGCTTTCTGGGGCATACCTACCCCGGCATGTTGGATATGTACAGCGATTTCACCCAGCACACCGGCCAACTCGGGCTCCATGTCGAGGTATTGGAGATGGACGACCTGGAGGATTGCGTCCATTCTGTCACCGCCCAGCAAGTGGAGGCCCAGCGCCGCGAAGCGCTGCAGCTATTTCAGGTCAGCGATGATTCCCCCAGCGATCCTTTGGCGCGTAAGCCGGATCCCGAACAGCTGGATTGGGCCTGCCGTGTTGCCGCTGGGCTTTCGTTGCTGGTCGAAAGATTCCAACTGCAGGGGCTGGCTTATTATCACCGTGGTGTGGCTGGTAACGCCTATGAAAAACTGGGTGCCGGCCTGATTCTCGGTTGTTCATTGCTGACCGGGCGTGGTGTGCCGTGCAGCGGCGAGGGAGACCTGAAAAATTGCGTCGCGATGAAGGTTTTGGATACCTTGGGCGCCGGCGGCAGTTATACTGAACTTTATGCTCTGGATTTCACCGAAAAATTTATTCTGATGGGGCATGATGGACCGTTTCATCCACGCCTGGCCCAGGGACGGCCAATTTTGCGCGGCCTGGGCTTGTACCACGGCAAACGGGGCCAGGGCGTGTCCGTAGAAGCCCAGGTTCAGCACGGCCCGATCACCATCCTGGGCTTGACGCAAACCCGCGCCGGCCAACTGAAGTGGCTGGCGGCGGAAGGCTGGTCCCTGCCGGGCGAAATTCTACGCATCGGCAATACCAACTCCCGGTTGCGCTTTACGCCGCACCCGGATGATGACTTCGATGTGGCCCAATGGATGAACCGCTGGGCAGCGCAGGGCCCGACCCATCATGTGGCTCTTGGCATCGGGCACCATTGGCCGACGCTGGAGCATCTGGCCCGCCTGACTCGGCTCGAGTGGGTACGGATGTAACAATGCCTGGCCAGACCCAAAAATTGCAACAATAATGTCTGGAATTAGCGGTGGCGTACATCATATCGATATGGGCTGCGGTTTGGAGTGTAGTGTTATGGCGCGAGGCACACCAGCCGAGACCGAAATTCCCTTGCGGACCGAAAGGACTGGGTGTTCCCTCTGCGCCAACGAAGCTGCTCGTATCGCCGCGCTGGTGCGGTCCCATATGGGCTGGGTATACACCATGGCCCGACGGCGTCTGGACAATGTGGCCCTGGCTGAAGACGCCGCCCAGGCGGTTTGTCTGGCGCTCTGGCGTCGGCGGCGGCGAGTGGTCGGTCGTGATATCGAGGGCTTTCTGGTGGTATTGTTTATGAATAACAGGATGTTTTTTTTTGCAACGCCAGGTGGTTTGCGGCAGAGTGGATGGTGAAAGGAGTCCACCGGTGCCACGCGAATCACCCTACCATGTTTTCCTCATCGTGGAGGACTTGACTGAACGCAGCCGCGGCGCCCCCCTTGCGCTTGGCGCCGGCGCATCCGTCCCGGCTGCCCAGGACTTATCTGGCGCCCGCACGTCTGAAAGCACCCCCGCACGCGGATGAGTGTCCACATCAGCCGGCCGCTTTTCCTCATCCGCAGGGCCCAGGCACGCCTTTCCTGATGGAACAGCCGAAACATTTCGTGTCGGCGGTGGAATCTTTCGATTACGCCTCACCGCGTCGTATGGGAGTTCATGGTCCGCAATAAAAGATAATGTACGGCAACGGCGGATATTGATCGCGTTCTGCTGGCGATCTAGCATGGACGCAGCGCCGGCGCGTTGCTCGGCGTGGCATAGAAGACAAGGCGAGTCGGTATGGCAATCAGCTGCGAGAAACACCCCCCAGTATTAGAGGCTCTACCATTGGACATTCGTGATGGTGCGCCGCCGACGCGGTTGGCGATTCACGGCGGCCCGCGGGCCTTTGGCAGGCCGTGCGGCCGGCCTGAACCGAAAATCGGCACCGCCGAGTTCCTGGCCATCGCCCGGCGGTTCGGATTCGGCCCCGAAGCCCTGGCCCGGCTGCGTACGGCTATATCCGACGCGGATTTACCTCCGGGTGGCCCGAACTTGGGCAAATACCTGACCACCCTACCGAAACCCTCAGCAGGCTCACAGTTCGAGGCGGCGGCGCGCGAGTATTTCGGCTCGCCTTACGCCCTCGGGGTCAGTTCGGGGACTGGGGCTTTACACGCTGCCATGGTTGCGGTAGGGGCGGGGCCGGGTAAAGAGGTGGTGGTGCCTGGCTTGGGCTTCCTGGCGACGGCTATGGCGGCGGTTCTAGCCGGCGCCACGCCGGTATTCTCTGATGTGG
>JAJYFE010000088.1 GCA_021785435.1 Planctomycetota bacterium | reverse complement strand
AGGTCATCATCGTCGCCTGTATGCGCAAACTCTTGGCCATCCTTAACATCATGTTGCGGGAGAATCTGGCATGGCACCAACTCAATCTCGTAAAAAACGCTTGACTTCTAACACAGCCGCTTGGCGGACATTTGACAAGTGCGGTAATAGAAACAAGTTACGATTTTGTGCCAACTTGGCCGGCAACATCCTGAACTTGGCGGACCCGGCGGACCGAGGGCTATCTATTTGGTTGTCGGCGCGGTTTAGTCGCCACCAAGTCGCTCCGGGTCATCGGTGTGATCCCCGCCGCGGCGGGTAAACTGTGGTTCCTTTCCCGTTGTTCTCGAGGCCGTGCGCGAAGCGGCACTTGGGCCGCCCCCCAACCCCGCGCCATCATCCTGTTCCGGCGGACCGAAAGCCCACCCTCGCGGGCTTGGCTAAACTCGAACGGGACGTTAAGCTTTATTTTAGTTTGGGCGCTGAAATTCCCGCGGGACGCCCACCCGCCAGCGCTGGCCGGATGCCCGAGCGGACCAAGGGAGCGGATTGCAAATCCGTGATTCGTGGGTTCGAATCCCACTCCGGCCTTTCCGGCGAAAGCTATGCAACCTTCTATCGCTGATTTCGCGGCGGGCTGCTTTTGGGGCATGGAGGAGACGTTCCGGCGCATCCCCGGCGTGCTGGAGGTGCAAGTGGGTTACGAGGGCGGAACGCTGCCCAATCCCACTTATGAGGACGTGTGCAGCGGCCGAACCGGTCACGCTGAGACCGTGCGCGTCACCTTTGATCCAGCGCGGGTCGGTTATGCGCGGTTACTGGACATTTTTTTTGATCATCACGACCCCACTACGCCGAACCGCCAGGGGCCGGATGTTGGCCACCAGTATCGCAGCGTGATCTTTTTTCATACACCCGAACAGAAGCAACTCGCCCAACAGGAAAAGCAGCGGCGCGACTCCACCGGCGAATACGCCCGGCCTCTGGTCACCGCCATCGAACCGGCCACAACGTTTTACCCCGCGGAAGAGTATCACCAGCGTTACTATGAAAAGCACGGCCTGGCGCCGGCGTGCCACTTGGGCAACGGCAAACGGGCGGTCCGTCACCCTCCAAGCTAGCCAGGCTGCGAAGGGCACAGCGCGGATCGGGGGGGCGCCTTTGATGACCTGTGCCGGGGGTAGCGGTCCGCCGCCGAACATGCTGTCCGGATGGCCAGCTAAAATCTTCGCATGGCGCCAAGATGTTGAAGCATTGTGATCCAGCGCGGCGAAGCCGCGCTGGGTAATCCGTGGCGCCCTGCCTCCGTGGTCGGTCCGTTTTTGTACCTTTCGTGCCCTTCGCGGTTAAAATCCAATTGGGTAGGTGGCGGCATGCAAGTTCGTCTGCAAAAGTTCATGGCCGACTGCGGCGTGGCAGCGCGGCGGCGTTGCGAAGAGTTGATCACGCAGGGCCAGGTGCGCATCAACGGCCTGGTGCGCGACCAATTGCCGGTGTTTATCGATCCCGGGCAAGATGAAGTGACCGTCGGTGCGGAGCGGATTAAGCCGCTGGCCCCCGAAAAGCCCGTCTATTATCTGCTGCACAAACCCAAAGGCGTGCTGGTGACCAACGAGGATCCGTCCGGTCGGAAAATAGTACGGGAATTGATCCAGGGCGTTCGGGAGCGGTTGTTTCCCGTGGGGCGGCTGGATATGGATTCGCGCGGTTTGTTGATTATGACCAACGATGGCGAACTGGCCCATCAGCTGGCCCATCCCCGCTACGGCGTGGAAAAAACCTATCGGGTGCTGGTGGATGGGAAAATGTCGGCAGGCGCTGTGGAAGGCCTTAAGCATGGAATGTGGTTGGCGCGCCGGGCCAGCGGCCCGGGCGCGGTGCGAACCGAGGGTCTTAAGGTGCGGGTGATCGCGCGCGACCGGCACAGCACGCTGTTGGAAGTGAAACTGGCGGAAGGACGCAACCGCCAGGTGCGCCGCGCGCTGGCCCGCATCGGATTCCGGGTGCGCGATCTGTTTCGGGTGGCCATTGCGGAACGGATTACGGTCAAAGGGTTGGAGCCGGGCGCCTACCGGCCGCTCAGCGCGGTGGAACTGCAATGGCTGCGGACGGTCACTTCACGGGACTATCACGAACGACAAAAACTCGCCACGCAACGCTGGTATGAACATAAGGAAATGGAGAAGGAGCGCCGGCGCTTGAAACATGTGGGCAGGGCAACCTGAGGGCGCCGGCGGCGAAGGGAAAAGGAAAAATATATTCCCGCCCGCGGCGCCCTTGCGGCTCTGTTGGGCCGATGCCCCCATGGGCCAGACGACCGGCCGACGAGGACGTCGGCGCTACGGGCATCCCGACCCGTCGTTCACCTCCGGGCTGTGAAAGCGGTGCGCCCCGCCATTTTCACGGCGGCGATGACGATGACACATTGGTTGCCATTATGCGGCCAGCAGTTATTCTTATTCGCAACTGGGCCTGACTAAACCACGACCTTGGAGGATGACCCATGGCCTTGCCATCGCGGGCGGAAATATGCGCCGCGGCTTGTACCAAACTCACCGGAGCCGAAGTGGGACGCCTGGCGTCCGTGATCGGCTTGGATGGTTTCGTCGATGAGATTATCGCGGTCGTCGATAAACGCTATGGTCCGGACCGCTACGAGCGGCTGGCCACGATCGACCAATTCGCCCGGCGTATCGCCAACGCCGCGGGCCAGAGCGCCAACATCGAACTGGTCACCACCCGGCGGAAGCTCGGCGGCAACGGCCCGATTATGGCCAATGCGCTGGCCCGGCTGGGACTGCCCGTGACCTACATTGGCAACCTGGGCCATCCCGAATTGCATCCGGTGTTCAAGCCGATGGCCGCGCACAGCCAGATTATCAGCATCGCCGAGCCGGGCCACACCGACGCCCTGGAATTCCAGGACGGCAAACTGATGCTGGGCAAATACACCGTGGTGGCGGAAATCACGTGGGAGAATATTATTCGCTGCGCTGGACGCGAGAAAATAATGGAAATCATGCGCTCCGCCCGGTTGATTGGAACCGTCAACTGGACCATGCTGCCGTTCATGAATGACATCTGGCGGCATTTGCGGGACGAGGTTCTTAAGCCACTGCCGCGGACCGACCGCCTGCTGTTCGTGGATCTGGCGGATCCCGCCAAACGCACCCGGGAAGATTTGCGCGGGGCGCTGGAGTTGCTCGGGCAGTTGCAGCAGCACGTGCACGTCGTGCTGGGCCTGAATCTACAGGAGGCGGTCCAAGTGGCCACCGCCATCGGCTGGCCCGCTTTCAACCGCCCGGAGGAGCAGATTGAAGCGCTGGCGGTGCGCCTTCAACGCCAGCTGCGGTTAGGCACGGTGGTGATTCATCCGCGGGCGGCGGCGGCGGCGGCGGATCAGCACGGCTCGGCCTGGTTCGCCGGGCCATTCGTGAAGGAACCGAAAATCAGCACCGGGGCCGGCGACCACTTCAATGCCGGCTTTGTCACCGCCCGTCTGCTGGGCCTGAACCTTGCGGAAGCGCTAGGCCTGGGTACCGCGACCAGCGGCTACTATGTCCGTCACGCCCAAAGCCCCACCCTGGCCGAGCTGACGGAATTCATCCGCGACCTGCCGCCGCCCGAGGCGTAGACCCCCATCGCCGTCGTCACGCTGATTTTCGCGTGCTCCGCGCCGCCCACTGGAAACCGCGCCGCATAAGCGTCAAATGCGGCTCCTGGCTGACGACTTGGTCATCGTGGCCGATCGACGAGTAGAACACCCGACCCTGGCCCCAGAGCTTGGTCCAAAGTACAGGCATATCCACCGCACCATTGGGTGTGTGCGGCCCATCGGCACCGGGCGTTGGGAAGCGGGTGGTGGCCAGCACCTTAATGGCGGGATCGACGTGCAGGTAATATTGTTCGCTGGTAACCTGGAAGTCTTTAATATCCCGCGTGATGGCGTGGGTTTTATCCGTGATGTGCACAGTGTAGTTTAGGCTATTGCCTGGATGAGCCACGAACTGCCCGCCGGTCATAAACTGCCATTCGGAGTTCTCACGGAAGGCGTCGCACATGCCGCCATGGCAACCGGCCAAGCCAACGCCTTGTTGCACGGCCTGCGAGATGCCGGCGCTTTGTTCGCCATTCAATTTGCCCATGGTCCAGACGGGAACCAACAGGTCCAGCGTTAAAAGCTGCGGCAAGTCGGCCAGAGGGTCCAGCGAGCCGGTAGTTTTGACCGTGAAGCCCTCCTGCGCCAGGGCCGCACGAAAGACCTCTGCGACTTGGCGAGGATAGTGTCCCTCCCAGCCGCCGAACACGATCAGAGCCGTGGGCATCCTTATTTCTCCAAGTCCCCAGAGAGAAAGTACCGGAAAGCGGGGCAATTGTCCATACGGCTATGTTCCGCCAATGAGGAATCTGGTTCGGCGGGTACGCCAACCACCGGAGCGTCCCCCGGCGCTCTTGGAACGACGTTGCGAACGTGGGCGCCGCGTGGTAACGCGGTGGTTCGTTGCCGCTCGCGGATCAACCACCGGATTATCATCCGGTGCTCACTGCGGAATGCGGGTCACCACCTCAGATTCCCGCGCCGTGATCCAGATGCAGGCCGCACTCCTTCTTATCCAGCCCATTCCAGCGGCCGCTGCGATGGTGGTCGCCGGGAGCGATGGGCCGGGTGCAGGTTTCTGGATTGCAGCCGATAGAAGCGTAACCCTTTGCCCAAAGCGGATGATCGGGCAACTGGTGTTGTTTCATATAGGCATGCACCTGCCGCCGATTCCAGTTCAGCAGCGGCGAGATAGCCCAGCACGCGGTGCGGCTGTTCCAACGCAGAACCTCCAGCTGGGCGCGATGTGTGGACTGTTCCGCCCGGATGCCACGAATCCAGGCCGCGGGCTTCAATTCGCGCATGGCCCGGTCGAATGGTTCGTTCTTATGTGCGGCGCAGCAGGCTTCCACATCGCGCCGCTGCCGCGGATCATTTTCACCATGAATCGTCAGCCACACCATCGGATCGTATCGGGAATGGTATTCACGGACGTTCAGGTGATAGCGGTGGCGCATGGCCTCCATAAACCCCAGGGTCTCCGGGAAAAGATAGCCCGTATTGATAAACACGATGGGAATATCCGGTTTCACCGCGATGACTAGGTGAATCGCGCACAGGCTTTCCGCGCCAAAACTGCTGGTCAAAACCAACCCATCACCAAAGGTTTCAGCTGCCCAGCCGCAAATTTCAGACGGGTGCGCGGTGTGGAAGCGCCGATTAAGTTCCGGCGCGTCGATCGAAGAGATTTCCGTCAACATAACGTTTTCCAGGGAAGCTCCGATTTTGTATTTTCCATTACCGGACGGCGGCACGCGGAATCTATCTCAAAACCTGGCAGGGCCGACGCGACTCCCGCGATGTTTGGAGACAGGTTCTTCAGACGCACGCCGGCGTTCTTGCAAGTCCTCAAGTACTTGCAGGGGCACGCGGACCTTGCCGCCGGCGAGGCCCAGGTCTATGCCCGGTTTGTTATGGCCGTGAAAATCTGAACCGCCGGTGGGAACCAGACGGTAACACCGGGCCAATTGCATAAACAGTTCACTGTCTTGCGGCCGATGATCACTATGCCAAACTTCGATACCGTCGAGGCCGATGTCTTTAAGATTGCTGAGGATGTGTCCCAGCGCCGCGTGGTTCGGCGCCCGCAACTGCACCGGATGGGCCAGCACCGCCAGGCCGCCGGTGTGATGAATGCAGTCTATCGCCTGCCGCGGCGTCAAGCGTTCTTTGTCGAAATAGGCCGCCCCACCAACGCCCAGATAGACGTCAAATGCCTGCTTGGTGGTGGCCACGCAGCCGGCATCCACCAGCGCCTGGGCGATATGCGGACGTCCGACCACCACCGCACTGCTTGGCGCCGTACCACGTTGGGCGATCGCCCGGACCTGATCCATGCTCACCGCGCAGCCTAACTCATTGAGCCGCTGAATAATCCGCGGATTGCGGGCATTGCGGCCCTCCAAAAGAATCCGGCTCATGGCCTCTAAAGCCGGCGAATCCGGATCAATGAAGTAGCCGAGAATATGCAAGGTTCCCGGTGGGGGATATTCAGCGGAAATTTCTATGCCGGGTACAAATCGCAGGCCAACGAAGGTAGCGCGATCCGCGGCCTCATGCAAACCGTTGCCGGTATCGTGATCGGTCAAGGCGATGGCAGCCAAGCCAGCGGCCTTCGCCGCATCGATCACGGCCGCCGGCGTCAGGGTACCATCACTGGCGGTGGAATGCGTGTGCAGATCAACCCAGGCTTCGGCCGACGAAAAAGCAGTCACGGCAATTCCCTATAACGCATACCGATAATATAGATATTACCCGCTGCTAGTCAGGAATGCAACTATCTTACGGCGAGATCCCAGCGCGGGTGTATGGCAGATTGGGGAGGCGCCGCTGGCCGCTTTGCTGCACACGAGATCCCAGCGCGGGTGCATGGCAGATTGGGCGCGCCAGTGCCGTTCCCAGTGCGCCAGTTTCGCGCAGCGGGGTAAGGACGGCAAGTGATTATCATAGCCCGGAGGTCGCCCGCGGGCGACCTCCGGGCTATGAAAAATGGCCGGTTCAACGACCTACCCCCACGCGGCGCGAAACCCCTGCCCTGGAAACGGCGCTCGCGCCAAATCTGTCAGACACCCCCAGCGCAGCGCAGTCGCAGCCAATACATCGCCGCCGACTCTGCCCTCATCCTCACCCACATTTTCAGCCTGATCCAGCCAGGGGCCCCGCCCAAATACAGCTCCGCCCCCAGCCTCGAGGATAACGGGGAAGGAACCACAGTTTACCCGTCGCGGCGGGGACCACACCGAGGACACGGCGCGGACCGGGATGGCCTCGCCCCGTTGGCTGGGCATGGCGCCGCCGCGCACCCGTGGTCATCCCGGTGGCGTGGCTTCAAGCTCCGCCTGCGAGGGTTGGCGGCGGGCCAGGGGTTCACGCCGGGCGAGCGGACTTGCCCCGGCCGCCGGTCGCTGATCTTCCGAGCCGGCCGAACGCACCGCTTCCGCGCCCCTGGCCATGGCGATCACGCCCGTGCGCGCCAATTCCCGGATACCGTAAGGCCGCACCAACTCAACGAACGCGTCAAGTTTATCTTCTTCGCCTGAAAGCTCCACCATGATGGTGTTTTGGCCGACATCCACCACGCGGCCGCGGAACAGGCCAGCCAGCTCGATAACTTCACTGCGGACCTTGGGCGGCGCGCTTAGTTTCACCAACATCAAATCGCGGGCGACAAAAGGACTTTCCTTATAATCGCGCACCCGCACCACGGTGACAATTTTACCCAATTGTTTGCGCACCTGGTCCAACGTACGGTCATCGGCGATGACCACGATGGTCATACGTGAAAAGTTTGGATCATCAGTACGGCCCACGACCAACGAATCAATATTAAAGCCGCGGGCGGAAAACATCCCCGCCACGTGCGCCAGCACGCCGGGTTCATTCATCACCAAAGCGGTTATCACGTGTCGCATACGGAATCCCCAGTTGAGTACGAGCTTTTAATTCCCCGCCCTCAGCGTTCAGATCCGGCGCGAAGCATTTAGCGCACCGGGTGGAAAACTTTCAACGGAAAAGCTTCTTTCTTCCGCCTGGAGTTTAGTCGCCAATGGCGCCCTTCGTCCTTACGTCCTCACGCCAACGTTCCCATGTCACGCCCGCTGTTCGGCGGCGTTTCGCCGACCACCCCCATCACCATATCGTCCAAGGCCTTGCCACTGGCGACCATGGGATACACGTTTTCGTCGGTTTCACAAATGAAATCGACCAAACATGGACCAGGATGTTTCACCATCTCCTCCACCACGCGCGGAACATCGGCCTTGTTTTCGCAGCGGAGGCCGCGGACGCCAAAGCTCTCGGCCAGGGCCGCGAAATCCGGGTTGACCATCTCGGTGTGCGAAAAGCGGCCTCCGTAAAACAGCTTCTGCCACTGGCGAACCATACCCTGGAAACGGTTATTGAGCACCGCCACCTTCACGGGCAGCTGGTACTGATGCATGGTGGCCAGCTCCATGACCGTCATCAGGCAGGAACCGTCACCGTCGATGTCAATAACCAGTTCGCCGGGCCGGCCCACCTGGGCGCCAATCGCGGCGGGCAGGCCGTAGCCCATCGTGCCCAGCCCGCCGCTGGTAATCATGCTGCGCGGCCGATTCCAGCGGATAAATTGAGCCGCCCACATCTGATGCTGGCCCACCCCGGTCGTGAACACCGCCCGGCCACCGGTGATCCGGTTAATCGCCTCAATGATCGCCTGCGGCTTCGGCAGCGGCGAATCATCTTTCCAGGTGAACGGAAAGCGCGCCTTCCATTGGCGGATCCGCTCAAGCCACGCCTGGCGAGGCCGGGATTCGATGTGGAGCAGCATATCCCGCAGGCAGAGCTTCGCATCGCCGACCACCGGCACATCCACTTTGACGGACTTGCTGATGCTGGACGGATCGATATCCAGGTGCACGACCTTGGCCTTCGGGGCGAATAATTTCAGATTACCCGTGACCCGGTCGTCGAAACGTGCCCCCACGGCAATCAGGCAATCGGAGTCCTGCACGGCATAGTTGGCGTACGCGCTGCCGTGCATGCCCAACATATGCAGCGACAACGGACTGTTTTCGTCAAAGGTCCCCAAGCCTAACAGGGTGGTCGTGGTGGGAATATTGCCTTTCTCCGCCAGGGCGCGGACTTCCTGCCACGCACCGCTTAATATCGCCCCCCCGCCGACATAAAGCACCGGCCGTTCGGAAGCGTTAATGAGGTCTGCCGCCGCCTTGACCATGCGGCTATGGCCGCCTTTGTAGATACGGTAGCCCGGCAAATTCGGCGTATCATCAACTGGGTCTTCCATTTTAGCGGTGGTCACATCGACCGGCAGATCCACCAGCACCGGCCCCGGCCGACCGGTGGTGGCAATGACAAAGGCCTCATTGATGATGCGCGGTAAATCTTTCAGATTTTTGACCAGGTAATTGCGCTTGGTGACCGGCCGTGTAATGCCGGTCACATCGGCTTCCTGAAAGGCATCGTTGCCGATGGCGTACGTCCGCACCTGGCCGGAAAACACGATGATCGGAATCGAATCCATGTAGGCCGTGGCCAGCGCCGTGACGGTGTTGGTGGCGCCGGGACCGCTGGTGACAATCACAATTCCCGGCTTTCCGGTGGCGCGGGCGTAGCCATCGGCCATATGGCCGGCCCCCTGCTCATGCCGCACTAAGATGAAATTCAGCTGCTTTTCGTACAGCTGATCGAAGGTCGGCAAAATCGCGCCGCCCGGATAGCCGAAGGCGTCCGTCACGCCATGCTCAAGCAGCATTTGCAGCAGAATCTGGGCACCGTTCCTGCCGATGAATCGGCTGCTCCGCCCCGTCGGATGGCCCAGAACCGGCAAAGCGCCCGCAGCGCCATCTTCGCGCCGGCGGGCTGGGGCCACCGAGACGGTATCCGTTCGGTTGGATGCCAAAGACGAGTTGGCAGGGGTTTTGGCGGCCGGCGCGCAACCGGTCCGCCCCGCGGGAGGGGTCAACGTAGACATACAGGACTCCAAGCTCAGCTGCCTGGACACGGTTGGCGGGCGTCCGCTGGAAAAGCGAATTACACCCGCGCCTTTTCCGGCCGCTGTTTTCTTTTCGAAAATCACGCCGCGGACCTGTATAAACGGCGGCCCGCCACGTGCTGGCATTTATTATCATACCGGCCGTTTTAGTGATTGCAAGTCCGAACGTGCACCGGCTAAGGTAGAATCATTATGCTGTCGCTTAATGACGCGCGGCCCGCAGCGGCCGGTCCGGAGGGGCTTGGCGATGCGGTTCGGCAGGTATGAATCGATCCAATGGATTAAACTATACCGCGCGCGACTGAAATTGAAACAAATGGCAGGGGCGGGGCGAGCTGAAGCCACGGTGCTTTGGCCCCGGTGCTTTTCGTAGACACCGCTGGAGCGTCTAAAACCGCGCTGCGCCAGGCGCCAGCGCTTCCGGGTTGAGTACCTCGGGTGTATCTCTGGATCGGCCCTTGACATCTTTACAATTTCTTTACAGCAGGGGAGTGGTAACTTGAACCGGAATCGCGAAATAGCCGCCCTCTTCAACCAGGCGGCGGATGTGTTGGCGCTGTTGGAAGAAAACGCCTTTCGCGTTTTGGGCATGCGGAAAGTGGGGCGGGTGCTGGAAGAATTGCCGGAAGATGCGGCGGTTCTGGCTACTTCGGGGCGGCTGGAGGAAACGCCGGGCATTGGCCGGCATTCCGCCGAGCGGATCCGTGAATACCTTCGCACCGGCCACATCTGCGAATTTGAACGATGGGCCAGCCAGGTCCCCGCCGGCGTCTTGCAGATGATGGCGATTTCATCGGTGGGGGTAAAAACCGCCCACCTGTTATGGAAAGAAGGCGGTATTACCAGCATCGAGGCGCTCCAGAAAGCGTTGCAGACCGACACCCTGCCGGAACTGAAAGGGCTGGGGACAAAAAAGAAAATCCGTATTTTGCAAAATCTGGAGTTTATGCAGGCTGGCGCCCAGCGCATCGGCATCGGTTGGGCGCTGCCTTTGGCTAAAGACTACTGCCAACGGCTCGAGACGGTGGCGGGAATCAGCCAGGCCCAATACTGTGGCAGCCTGCGGCGGGGCAAGGAAACAGTCGGCGATATTGACATCCTGATCTGCGCCGAGGCAAGTATGACGCCGGCCATCGCCAAAACGCTGGAGAACCATCCGCAGACCACCGAAATCTTGGCCGCCGGCGCGACCAAGGTCAGCCTGCGAACGAAAATCGGCCTGCAGCTTGACTTTCGGATTGTGCCTACCGCCAGCTGGGGCGCGGCCCTGCAATACTTTACCGGCAGTAAAGAGCACAACGTGCGAGTGCGCGAACTGGCCGTGAAAAAGGGGTATAAACTTAACGAATGGGGACTTTTCCAGGGCCAGAACCGGATCGCCGGAGAGACGGAAGAAGGGATTTACGACATCTTGGAACTGGCCTGGCTGCCCCCGGAGATGCGCGAAGATAAGGGCGAAGTTGAGTTGGCCGCGGCCATGTTCCGCGCGCGACAGCAACGCGCCCCAGACCTGGCCGACCCACGCCTGGAGTTCTTAGGCCGGAACCTTCCACCCCTCTGGCCTACCCTAGAAGCAACCGACATCCGCGGGGATCTGCACCTGCATACCACCGCCAGCGACGGCACCGCTTCGCTGGAGGATATGGTGGCCGCGGCGAAACGTCACGGCTACCAATACATCGCGATCACCGATCACAGCAAATCGCAGATTCAGGCGAACGGCTTGAAGGTGCCGCGACTGTTGGAGCATATTGCCGCCATTGCCGCGTTGGCCAAAACGGTTAAAGGCATTACGGTCCTGGCGGGCAGCGAGGTGGATATTTTGGCGGACGGCTCGTTGGATTATCCCGATGATGTTCTGGAACAGCTGGACTGGGTGGTCGCCTCGCCGCATTCCGCGTTAACCCAGGAAGCGGAAGCTGCCACGGACCGCTTGATCCGGGCGGCCTCTCATCCCCTGGTAGATGTGCTGGGCCATCCGACCGGGCGACTCATCGCCGGCCGGCGCGGTTTGGAGCCGGAGATGGGGCGCGTGGTATCCGCCGCGGCCCGCGGGGGTGTGGCCCTGGAAATAAACGCCAACGAAATGCGCCTGGATTTGCGCGACGCCCACGCTCATCTGGCGGTGCAAACCGGGGTACCGCTGTGCATCAACACCGATGCCCACAGCGCGGAGCAGATGGACCAGCTGATATACGGGATCTTGACCGCCCGGCGGGCCTGGGCACGGCCAGAGAATGTGCTCAATACGTGGCCGATTGAAAAGATTCGCCAATGGCAGCGCCAGCGCCGTTGCGAATTAAAAGCCGCGAAATCCGTGTAATGGTGGTTTCCGGGCGGCCGCCCCGCGGCGGGGCATCCTCGGCGGTGCAGGGTTCGGGCGAACCGCAGCGGCAGATTCCCTACACCCGCGGAGGCTGGCGGTTAGAATGAGATCGCTTCTCCGTGGGTTCAGAAAGGGGGTAGCTATGGGGCCGCGCGGTAAACGCACCGGTCATTACGAGGCTGCGTTCGAGGATTACCTGCGCCGCAAGGGTCTGCCGTATATCGCGGTGGATGAGGCCAAGCGGGCGCTTTTCGCCGGTGCCAAGCTGAAGAGTTTTGATTTCGTGGTTTATCGCCCACAGGGAGACAACCTGTTGGTGGATGTGAAAGGCCGCGCCTGTCGGGCCGACAGGAGCCACGGCAGCCTGCCCAACTGGGTGACCCGCGAAGACATTGATGACCTGCGGCAGTGGCAAGAAATTTTCGGCCTCGGGTTTGCCGCGATGTTTCTTTTTGTGTACCACTGGCCCGAAGCCCCCGCGCAGGCGCCCTTTAAAGATTTGTTCCAATTCCAGGAACGCTGGTACGGAATGTTGGCGATCGGGCTGGGCGATTATCGGCAGGCCATGCGGGCCAGAAGCGAATCTTGGGGCACCGTGCATTTGCCGACGGCGGATTTCCGCAAGTTGGCTAAGCCGTTTGAGGAGTGGCTGTAGCGAGCGGCCCTTGGGCGACCTTGTAGTTACGTCGTAACTACGTTACACGAAGAACAGGAAAAGTGGTTGTGCTTGCATGAGGAATTTGAGTGGGACGCGATGAAAGCGGAGAGAAACTCACAGCAACACGGAGTATCCTGCACCGCCGCCGCGGCGCTGTTGAGCGACGAAGCCGGCAGCTATTTCCAGCGCGAGCCGGCGGATGATACGCACAGCGCCACGGCAGATCGCTGGATAACATTGGCCCCGTTCCCGCTGGACCAGAATATCGTTCTCGACGTAGTTTGGGCGGAGCGGGAGGCTTCGCCAGGGAGGGGCACGCGGATTATTTCGGCCCGGTGTGCCACGCCGCAAGGAAGGAGGGCTTATGCCCAGCACCTCGCAGACAAAAGGAGTCCGTACGAGTGCCGCCGAGTTGGACCCGCACGCCGATCTGGAATTGCTACGTCGTCTCAAAGGCCGACCCCTTGACACCTCGGACATTCCACCCGTGAAGTTCAAGAGATGTGGCGTTTCCCACCGGATACCCAAGCAGTTGGTAACCCTGCGGCTGGATCAAGCTGTTTTGACGCATTTTCGCTCCGCGGGGGCCGGCTACCAGACTCGTATCAACGAAGTGTTGCGTGCGTCCGTCCACCGCGCGGCACGCCCGCGGAAACTTCGTGATCGCCACAGAAAAATAGGTCAGGAACTCAAACAACTGGCGCAACAGGCATGGCCAGAATGACCGCTCCAAAAGCACTCATTCCAGATGAAAAACTTCCTGTAAATCGGCCGATACCGGACTGTTATCCGGGTTCGACGGCATGATATCGCCCATGTATTTCCACCATTTCTGGCAAACGGGCGTGGAGGCGATGGCCTTCCAGCGGGCTTCATCTTCAACTTCCACGTAGCCAAAAAGCTGCCGCGTCCGGGGATGCAGAAAAATGGAATAATTGTGCACCCCGTGGCTCTTGAGCGTGTCGAGCATTTCCCGCCAGACCGGATTATGCCGTTTTTCGTATTCCTTTTCCCGCCCAGCGTGGACCGACATAACAAACGCTTTGCGCAACACAAGATGCCCTTTCCACAGTAGGCCCGCCCCGCCGCACGCCCGGCTAGAATCCAACCCGGTTCGGCCGCATCGGACGGCGCGGATATAATAACATATATTCGCCGCACAACGGTCACCGCAGGTTGCCATCCGTCGACCGGCAGCCAGTCCGGTATGCGGCGCGCAGCGATTATAATCACGCCATGGCCGTGCATCCTCTACCCCATTCCGCTGCCACGCCTTCCGCCCACGTCGACGGCACGCCGCGCCTGCCCATGGAGTTATTTGAATTGACACCACCGCGGCCGGCGGAAGAATTCGACACACGCCGCCCACCGCAGGAAACCAATCACCATACCTACGTGATCCGCGACCACAAAATGGCCGTGCCATTTAAATTTCTCCGTGCCGCTGGAGACGGCGCCGCCAAGCGGCCAAGGCTGTTGTTGTTGCATGGTATGGGCTTGCACATCGCGTCGTTCCGCGGCCTGGCCCGCTGGCTGCTGCCGGAACGGGATCTCATTTTAGTGGACTACACCTGTTTCGGGATAGCCGATGGCTGGCCGCGCGGCGGCGTGGCCATTGAGGAACTGGTTCGCCTGTGCATGCGTGTGCCCACGGCGCTGGGCATCGCCCAACTCGACATTGGCGGAGCCAGCCTGGGCGGCGGCATGGCATTGATGGCGGCGCTGGACTTTCCGACGCTGGTGCGGCGAGTCGTGTTGTGGAATCCTGCCATTTTTCCGCAGGCCCTGCCGCCGTTGTACCGCGTGGTGCGGATTCCGGTGTTGGGCGAGCTGGTCATGAGCCTGATGCCCGCACGGCGATTGGTGGACGGGATTCGCTATGGCGGCTATGCCAATCCGCAGCGCGCGGATCCGGAACTGCTGGCCATCTATGGCCAGACTATGGGCCGGCGAAGGAACCGCCTGCGCCTGCTGGATATCATCCGCCGGTTGCCGACACGCTCCCCCGCGATCGACCGTTATTTGCAGCGTGCCCGGCAACTTTTCCAGCCGGTACTGCTGATCTGGGGGGAACAGGAACGGCTGCTGTCCGCGGATGCCGGAGAACGATTGCGCCGACTGCTGCCGCGGGTCGAATATCGCGGTTTTGCGGATTTGTGCCATTTGTCAGGCGAAGAAGCCCCCGACCGCATTGGCCCGGTGGTGGTGGAATTCCTGCGCCGCCAACTGCCGGAGGCGAATAGCCAGTGACGAGGCCGTGCGAAGATAGCCCGGTATAAATTGACCGCGGCCCACTGCCCGCGAGCGCACCAACGCCTGGGACCAACCCGGCCTCTGCCATCGTTTACGAACGGAGGCAGAGGTTCGTCAGCTCGTAACGATAACCGATTGAATCACGCCTGGCACCGGGATCGAGGCACCGTTGGGATTCCACAGAACCCCGGATTTGAAGCACCGCGGCCTGTCCGGATGACCATCCCAGGCAACCTGGTTATCGGGCTTTCAACGGGGCGCATGACAAATTTGGCGGCACACTCCAGGAGGCGCTGAGTTCGTGCCGCAGGACCAGTCGCCTTCGCAGCGGGGATAGGGACATCCCCGGCTACGGCACGCCCGGGCTGGAACCGGATCCGCGGCTTGCACTGCATCCATGCGCGAATCCCGGCGTACCGGGATAGCCGGCCATGTCCCGATGGCCGCTGCGAAGGCGCCTGGACCTGTCACTTCAACCGGGTGACATGGAAATGCTGCCCCCACAGTTCAAGCAGGGCACCGGCGTTGATTTTACCCGCGTTGGGCCATATATTTACCAATAACATCATGGGGATGGAGTCCCCCCGCTAAATGTTCCGAGCCATCGGAACTGATGACTCCTGCCGCGGCGCCTTTGACGGCAGGGGATGGGTTGTGCTTCTGAACCCGCCGTCCGGCGGGTTTTTTATTGCGCAATTGGATGAAGCATCCATGCCAGCGCCTGCGTTGACAGTAAGCCCCCCCACGAGCCAGCCCGTGGCGGCGATGGGATTCGTGATGGTGGCCGCGCTCATTGACGCGGGCCTTATCGCCGCTGCGCCGCCTTCCCTTCCCAGCGCTGGCTGCGAATCGGCTGGCGCCCGGAACGAAGCCAAAGTAGCGGCGGAGACATAGCCATGCGAATTCTTTTGATCTCCGATCTCCACGCCAATCCCTGGGCGTTGCGTGCGGTGGAAGAGGACGCCGGGCCAGTCGATCACATCTTATGCGCCGGCGACACGGTCAATTACGGCCCCAGGCCCGGCGCGGCATGGGAAAGGCTTTGCGAACTCGGCGCTCTAAGCGTGCGCGGCAATCACGATCATGCCGTCGGTTGGGGCGCGGACCCGAGGGCATCGCCCGCCAAGCAGCCACTGGCCCTGGCCATGCGCGACTGGACCCGCCAGCAACTATCCGAGGCGACCTTGGCACAGCTGCGTTCGCTGGAGTTGAGTTTAGTGCGGGATTATGGTGGCTGCCGATTTATGGTGCTCCACGGTACGCCGGTCGATCCGCTGTACGACTATCGTCTCACGCCGAAAGTCAGCGAACCGCTGCTGGCTGAATTGCTGCAAGGGGTGAAGGCGGATGTGCTGGTGGTTGGCCATACCCATTTGCCCCTGCTGCGAAGCCAGCACGGTTGCACGATCCTCAATCCCGGGTCCGTGGGCCAACCGCTCGACGGCGATTATCGCGCCTCTTACGCGCTCTGGCGCGACGGTGAAGTACTCTTGCGTCGGACGGAATATGATCGGGTCGCCGCGACCCAGACCCTGGCCCAGCTTCCGCTGAATTTCGCCTTGAGCGCGGCGCTGCAACGCACCTTGTGGCTCGGTTCGATAGCGTCGTGATGGAAAGACGCGGGGCGCTTCCTTACGGGCGCGGCTCGGACCCTTGTGGCGCGGTTCGACAGCGCCGTGACGGAAAGCGCATAAAGGCAATGGCCGGCGACAACCGGCCACGGCCATGGGATTGGATTGGAGTCGGATTCCGCCACCCGCTTGCCGCATTAATACGGAGGCACGCATGATGCCGGATAATTTAGCCTCGGCGGCCCGCCCTGGCGTGGCCGGGGCGCCGCCGTCGCCGGAGGCGGTAGGCGGTTGTAGCGCCGGCGCGGTCCGTTTTCAGAGCATTCTATTCCCGGCCCCGCCGCTGCCCACCGTTGCGGAGACCACCGAACAGCCTGATTTTTTCCGCGATCTGAACCTCGACCAGATCGTGCAGGCGGTTACGGCCGACTGGCGGGAATACAATCTCACGCCCTTCTTCCACACTCCCTTGCATAGCCTTGACGCGATTGCCTATCGCCAGGAAATCATGCGGGACCTGGAAAACCTGGGGCCAAGGCAGATCGTCCAGAATTTCTCCCAGGCGATGCGCCAGATGCGACTGCGCCTGCCGCGCCCCACGGAACGCTACTACCAGTACGACGCGGAACGCCGTCTGCTCCATGCGGTACGCCTCTACTGCCAGGCGGTCCAACACTTCGCCAATGGTTTGGCCCGGGAGGACCTGCGGTCGCGCGGCCTGCGCGCGTGGCGTGCGTATCTGGCCGAGTATGTGGCCGCGGCCCCATTCAGGACACTGGCCTCGGACGCGGCAAAACTGGAGGCGGACCTTGCCGCCATCCGCTACAGTCTGATTATCCATGGCGGCAGCGTGACCGTGCACCCGTACCACGGTGAAAGTGACTACAGCGCCATCGTCGAAGCGACGTTCGCAAAATTCAGACGCGGCAACGTGCGCGACTACCGCTCGAAAGTGCCCGCCGCGCCCTTGATGAATCACATCCAGGCGCAGGTGGTCGAACGCGTCGCACGCCTGCATCCCGAGGTCTTCCAAGCCCTGGAAGCCTTTGCGGCCCGGCACACGAGCTATCTGGAAGAAACCATCGCTCGGTTCGACCGCGAGGTGCAGTTCTATATCGCGTATCTGACGTATTTGGACAGATTCCGCCGCGCCGGCCTGAACTTCTGCTACGCCCGCCTCTCCGATCAATCGAAAGAAATCGATGTCCGGGAAGGGTTTGATCTGGCGCTGGCGGGAAAACTGATTGACGAAAAGGCGCCCCTTATCCGCAATGATTTTTTCCTGCGCGGACCGGAACGCGTCTTCGTCGTCTCCGGGCCGAACCAAGGGGGCAAAACGACTTTCGCCCGCATGTTCGGCCAGTTGCATTATCTAGCCGCTCTGGGTTGCGCCGTTCCGGGCGCCCAGGCGCGTCTGTTTCTCTGCGACCGCATCTTTACTTATTTTGAGAAGCAGGAAGACCTGACGACACTCCGCGGCAAACTGCATGATGATCTCGTCCGCATTCGCCGCATCCTGGACCAGGCCACGCCCCAAAGCCTTATCGTGATGAATGAGATTTTTTCGTCAACGACACTCCAGGACGCGGTTTATCTGGGCCAGCGGATCATGGCGCGAATTTCCGCCTTGGATCTGCTGGGCGTCTGCGTCACGTTTCTGGATGAACTGGCGTCATTCAACGAGAAAACCGTCAGCGTCGTCAGCCTGGTCGACCCGGCCAATCCGGCGGTCCGCACCTACAAACTGCAGCGCCGGCCGGCGGATGGTCTCGCCTACGCCCTGGCCATCGCCCAGAAGCACCAGGTGACCTACGCCGCATTAAAGGAGCGGATCCAGGCATGAAAGTACTTTTGATGCACCGGGATCGGGACCTCGATATGGCGCAGGAATTGCCGTGGAATGCGGCGGCTTTGCGGCAAGACCTGGAATTGAATAGGTTGCTGGAGGTAATGGCGGGTCCTGATAAATTCGTGTGCGCAGTGGCGAGCCAAGTGCTGCTATCCGGCTTGGCCAACGATACCGCGACGATCCTGTACCGGCAGGCCAACTTGCGGGATGCCCTGCAAAGCCCCGCTGTTATCAGGGACCTGTACAGCTTGGCGAGTGAGGTGATGTGCCGAAGGCGGAAAAAGTGGTTCGGCTTTTTCAGTCGCTATCCCGGCGGCATCCTCTACGACGCCATCGACCTGATGCAAATGTTTGTGGAAATGCTTCACCGGCTGCGCCGCAGTGCCCAGGAACATGCGGGCCGGTTTTCATCCAAGGGTTTCACCGCATTTTTCGCGAGGATCGAACGGGAACTGGATGAGGCTTATCTTGCCCGCATCCAGGAGCATCTTGAAGCGCTCAAGTTCCATAACGGGGTCCCGCTGAGCGCCCAGCTGGGCGAAAACAACGAAGGCGCCAACTATGTGCTGCATCCGGTAAACGCCCGGAGGCCGAACTGGCTGCAGCGTCTCGCCGGCTTCTCTTCCGCGAGCTTTACGTTTCGGCTGCACCCGCGCGACGAAGCGGGAGCGCGGATACTCTCGGAAATCCGGGACCGTGGCATTAATCTGGCGGCCAATGCGTTGGCCCAATCCGCGGAACATATTCTAAGCTTTGTGGAGATGCTGCGGAGCGAGTTGGCCTTCTACGTGGGCTGCCTGAATCTGCACGATCGGCTGCTCGCCAAGGGTGAGCCGACATGTTTTCCCACGCCAGCCGCCGCCGGGGCGCGCCGGTGCCGCTTCCGGGGTCTTTACGACCCCTGCCTTGCTCTGCGGATGGCCGGTCGAGTTGTCGGCAACACGGCCGACGCTGATAGCCGGGACCTGGTCGTCATCACGGGCGCCAACCACGGGGGCAAATCGGTGTTTCTGCGCAGCGTCGGCCTGGCGCAGTTG
>JAJYFE010000215.1 GCA_021785435.1 Planctomycetota bacterium | reverse complement strand
GAAGAATTGGCCGCCCGTGTGGATGAGGGACTGCGATCCCTCTTCAACAATCCGGGCCTGGTCCGCTCCGCCTGCGGCGGATCCTCATAGGACAAAACTTTTGAGAACCGCTCTAGACGTAGCCAGAAGTAACCACGCCATCGGCCGAAGGAATGCTTTTGTAAAGCAACAAGAACGCCGCCGTCTTCGGCAAAATAATCCTTTCCCGCCGATCGCATCGTCGGCTTTGTCGTGGGCCAGGTTCAGGCGAGCAGCTCGCGCCGGAGCCGCCCCGCAGCTCCGGCGGAAAGCGAATAGCAGCGGCCGGCGGCCCGGTTCCGCAAGCCGGTATAACCCAGTGCGGCGGTCTGACCGAGATGCGGCGGGTCCGCGCGATGGCCGACGCCTACCGGGCGGCCTTGGCCCCGCATGATCGACAGAGTCCCGTCAGCCGGCGGCCAGTTCGCAATTTGGCTTCACCACCCCAGCTATCTGATCAGCGCGAGCATCCAAATGGACGTGCTGTGGCGCGGTGATGTGGTCAGCGCGAGCGTGACGCATGTTCCGTCAGGTCAAAGTGCCCGGCGGGCCTGTAATTCCTTAAGTTTTTTGCGATTAGCCATCCGCGCCAAAGGCGACATGCGGTCGATGATCAGAATGCCGTCCAGATGGTCGGTTTCGTGTTGCGCGATGCGGGCGGGAAGCCCTTCCAGATTTTCGACCACCGGTTCGCCCCGCGGATTTAAGCCTTCCAGTTGCAGGCGGGTGTAACGTAGAATGTTGCCGCGAATATCGGGCAACGACAGACAGCCTTCCTGGGCCTCTTCCTGGCCGTCCGGCCGGCTTAAAACGGGATTCACAAAGGCCTTGGCCGGATCCGCCTTGCCGGTGGGTGACATAACAAAGACGCGCAGCGGCAGGCCAACCTGCGGGCCGGCCAGTCCCACGCCTTGGTGTTCGGCCATAATCTGAATCATGCGGGCGATCACGTCGCGCAACCAGTCATCAATTGGCCCGACCGGTGCGGCGGGTGTGGTCAATACCGGATCCGGCCAAATCCTCAACCGCAGGCCGGATGGATCCGGGCGGGCGGCGGGCCGCGCCGCGGGCTTAAGCGCGGCCAAGGATGCTGCCGCGGATGGGCGTCTCGGGCGGCGTACTTGGGTGGATGAAGGTTTCATGCGGCCAGGGTTCAATGGGTTAAGGCGTACACCAGAATATTGGCACCGAGCTGAAGCGAATCCTTGGTGGCGTAGGCCTTGGCGTAGGGATTGGGCAGGTCCTCCCAGCCATTGGAAAGCGAAATCCTGCCGCTGTAGATGACCGCGGGCGCACCATCGATGAAAATCGCCTGCAGCACGGGGCGGTGCAGATCCGGCGCGGCGCTGGCGACCACCGGTGAAAATTCAACATGCTTCAGCGGGAACACATCGTGGTAAAGCGGGGAATCCAGCGGAACCATTTTCAGTTCATGGTGCGGTAACACCCGCTTCAGCTGGCTGCGGAACGCGGTATCGAACGCCGCGGCGCCCATGGCGTCATCGGCGAGCAACACGCCGCCGGCATGGAGATAGTTGTGCAGGTTGGCGATCTCGGTGCTGGTCCAGGCGAAATTCCGCAGACCGGTCATGTAAAGAAGCGGATACATCCCCGCCCTTAGATGATCCAGTGTGACCGTGGCCCGTTTGAACTGGACGCTCAGCGTGGTGTTTTGATTGATGAATTTCAGCAGGCGGGGCAAGCCATGCGGCGTGGGGTTCCAGTCGCCATTGTTGATGATCTGCGCGATGACCAGTTGATCCCGGGTGGGCCGATGCGCCTGCTGATAGATGTTCTGGATGGGAAACGCCCGGCCATATTGGAAGTTGGCCAGGACATAGGTCAGGATGTTGGCCCCCAGGCGCAGGGCGTCGGATTGGGCGTAGAGGATGCCGCCCGGAATGGGGCGCTTCGCGGCGCTCCAGCCCCAGCTTAAGTCCACCGGTGAAAAAATGATACCCGCCCGGCAGCCGATGTACATGGCCTCCAGGTACGGCGGCATTTGCTTCCATGCTCCGGCGCCCTGGCGAACCCGCAGGGAAGTGATCTGGTTCAGATTGTGAAACAGGGGATCGTCTAGCGGCAGCGGCGCAAAGGGATGGTCGGGGAATAAGGCGTGGACCAGGGTGATGACGCTGTCGTTAAATTCCGGGCGGCCGCAACTGGCGTTGATCAGCAGCGTGCCGCCGGCGAGGATATAACCGCGCAGACGGGCCATGACCGCGGCGCTGAATTTCGGCAACGGGGTCCAGCCGGTCAGATACAGCACCGGCAATTGGGTGGGGTTGTAACTGAATCGCGCGGGATCGACCTGCACGTAACGGTAGTGCAGCCCCAGTTGGGCGTTGGTCCAGCGCATCAGGGTTTCGATATCGATGATTTCCGTGGGGTAATTGACCACGCGGTGACCTTGGATGACATTCAGATCCATCATGCCGATCAAGGCCGGGGGGGCGGGTTGGCGATGATGTTCCGAGCGCCGCTGCGGCGTCGCCGGCAACGGCAGCGGGGCGGTGGCTTCGCCGCCGGCCAGGCGCACGTGGTGGGCACGGGGGGGAATCCAAGCCTTGGGATTCAGAAACTTGCCCGGTGCCGAAGTCGCCGCCAGCCCCAGGATCGCAGTGCCTGCCGCCGCCGTGAATAATGTGGTAATGCGCACAAGATATCCCCTTTTTCCAAGGTGGACAGTTCCCCCCGCGCCTGACGCTCCGTATAGTACCAGAAGTACGTACGTTCAGGCAAGCATTTTGTTACAGATCGCCAACCACGGGTGCATGACGGATTCGGCGGCATACCTTGAGGGCCGTGCCCAGTTGGCGCTGCTGCGGCTGCCTTCGTGTCAACCATCCGTGTAATCTGGTATCACAATGCTTCAAAATCGTTGCGCTGTGCGAAGATTTTGGCCCGCGGGGAATCGCCGGTTTGCGGCGGAGAATCCACCCCTGACAAGGTCTCCAAAGGCGACTCTGCGATCGGGGGCTATATATTTTGATTGCGGCTCAGCGGCGCTGCGAAATGCCCATGCGTCGGGACCATGCGGGGCCGCCGAAAGTGTCATGCACTCTTGCGTGCCTAACCCAGCGCGGAGGGGGATTTGCCATTCTGGATATCGGATGACATAATAACCGGTTTTTCGGATCGGAAAGTGCCTGATGAAAGTGGCGGTACCCACGGAAACTTTTCCCGGCGAACGACGGGTGGCCCTGACCCCACCGCGCGTTGGTGTTCTGCGCCAAAAAGCGGGTCTGGAAGTTGAAATTCAAGCTGGCGCCGGCGCTGGCGCCGGCTTTTCCGACGCGCAATATCAGCAAGCCGGGGCGGCCATCGTGTCGGATCGGGCTCAACTGATCGGCGGCGCGGATATCCTATTGCAGGTGCGCACGCTCGGCGCGAACCCGGTGGCGGGCCAGGCCGATTTGCCACATTTCAAGTCCGGCGCCCTGCTGATTGGCTTCGTCGAGCCGCTAACGGAACGGGCCGCCACCGTGGCGTTGGCGCAGCGCGGCGTAATCCTGCTGGCCATGGAATTGCTTCCCCGCATCAGCCGCGCTCAGAATATGGATGCCCTGTCCTCCATGGCGTCACTGGCCGGCTATAAAGCGGTGCTGCTGGCCGCCAACCATCTGGCCAAGGTCTGTCCCATGATGGTGACCGCGGCGGGCACGATTACCCCGGCCAAAGTTCTGGTGATCGGCGCGGGCGTGGCGGGTTTGCAGGCCATCGCCACCGCCCGCCGCCTGGGTGCGGCGGTCAGCGCGTATGATGTACGCCCCGCGGTCAAAGAACAGATTCAAAGCTTAGGGGCCAAGTTCGTCGAATTGCCGATTGAAACCGCCGCGGCGGAAACCCAGGGCGGTTATGCCAGGGAGCAGTCCGGGGAACAGCAGCGGCGGCAGCGCGAGCTGATGGCCCGGGTCGTGGCCGAATCGGATATAGTCATCACCACCGCCGCG
>JAJYFE010000087.1 GCA_021785435.1 Planctomycetota bacterium | reverse complement strand
GTGGCCCATCCGGTGCTGCGGCATCGCATTTTGACTACGTTCAGTGCGGAAGCTGCCGGCATGACCAGTGATAAGATTATCGATCGGCTGCTGCAGGAAGCCTTGCACGCGGTGGTGGCTGGAAGTTAGAAGTTAGAAGTTAGAAGTTATTCGCATGCCCGCATCGCCTTCCACCATGCTTCCCACGCCGGCTGTCGCATCGGTCCCACGCGGTCTGGACCTGCTGGCCCCGGAGGCGCTGGCCAAAATCAGTCGCCTGGAACTGGTGGCGCGCCAAGTCATGGATGGTTACATTCAGGGCCTGCATCGCTCCAGCCAGCTTGGATTTGCCACCGATTTCGCCCAGCATCGCCCCTACGCTCCCGGCGACGACATCAAACGTCTCGACTGGCGGCTCTACGCCAAGGCGGACCGCTATTACGTGAAGCAGTATGAAGTGGCCACCAGCTTGCAGGCGCACCTTATTTTGGATGCCAGCGGATCCATGGCGTACCAGGGCCGCACCGATCCACTTTCCAAGTTCCGCTATGCCCAGTTTCTGGCGGCGTGCCTGGCCTATCTGATTCTGCATCAGCAGGATTCGGTGGGATTGGTAACGCTCGACCGCACGATCCGGCAGGCTATTCCCGCCCGCTCGACTCCCGCTCATCTGCTGCACATCCTCGAGACGCTCGATCGCACCCAGCCGGGCGGGGAGGCGCCGCTGGCTGCTTTGCTGCACCGTATCGCGGAACAATTGGCCCACCGCGGCATGGTCATTATTATCAGCGATCTGTTCGCCCCCGCGGATGATCTGATTGAAGCTCTGCATCATTTCCGCCACCGCCGCCACGAAGTTATTCTGCTGCAGGTGATGGCGCAGGACGAACTGACCTTCCCGTTTAGCCGTTGGACGCTATTCCGCAATCTGGAACAGGCGCAGCATCGCGTCCGCGGCGATCCGGCTCTGCTGCGCCGGCTCTACCTGCAAAATGTCGCGGCGCATCTGGCGGCTTTGCGCCGGGCCGCCGGTTCCCTGTACGTCAGTTACCGCCTGCTGCGGACGGCCCAGCCGTTCCACGAGGCCCTGACCGGATATCTGGCCAGACGCATGCAGAAGCGGGGGCTGTGATGTTCGCCATCCCTCTACTGCTGACGGGTTTGGGCGCCGCCCTGATTCCGGTGGTTATTCATCTGCTGCATCGGAACCGTACGGTTCCACTGGATTGGGGCGCCATGTTGTTCCTGGAGCCGGGCGCGGTCCGGCAACGGCGCAGTCAACGTCTGGAACACTGGCTGCTGATGCTGCTGCGCATGGCTCTACTGGCGCTGCTGGCCCTGCTGCTGGCGGAACCGATTTTACCCGCCGGGAAGTTCAATCCCCTGGTCGGACGAGCCGCCCGCGACGTGGTGGTGGTGCTGGATCATTCCCTCGCTTCGGGTTGGCGCAGCGGTGGGAAAACGGTATTTCAGCGCGGCGTGGCTCTGGTGCGGCGCATTGCCCGCCACCTGGGCCCGGCGGATACGCTCGGCGTGGTGTTGGCCCAGCGGCATCCCGTCGCGCTGACCCCAGCGCCGGTTCCGGCACGGGATAAGGCGGCCCTGCGGCGGCGTCTGCTGGCGCCGCTGCGCCAGATGGCGCCGGGATTGACCGGCTCGTCCCTTCCCGCCGCCATCGCCTATGCCCGGCGCTACGCGCGGCGGGGCGATAATTTCCAAAAAAGCATCTTCGTTATTTCCGATGATCGCACGGAGGCGTGGCGGATCAATCAACCCGGCTTGTGGCGGGCCATGCTCGGCCCTTCCACGGCGGGCGCCTCCGCGCCGCCCGTGTTTGATTTGCCGACCCCACCGGGCCGCGGCGCCGACGACATCGCGGTCGGCGGACTGCGGGTGGAGCCGGCCATTCCCGGCGTCGGCCGGCGCGTCCGTATTCTCGCACCGGTCTCCAATGCCGGGCCGCTCGCGCAGGCCAATGTTCCCCTGCGGCTGATTGTGGACGGCAGGCCACTGGGAGTAAAAAGGCTCGCCCGCCTGCCGCCGGACCAAACGCGAAATGTGGTTTTCCATTGCCGTTTTACCTCCGCTGGGTCGCACTGGGTCAAGGTGGTGGCGTTGGTTCACGACGCCCTGGCTGCGGACAACTGGTCGTTGGCGGCGGTGCGGGTATGGGGGCGTATGCCGGTGTTGATTATTGACAGCGCCCTGATCAATCCCCTGGGCTCCACCGCCGCGCTGCATTCCAGCCGCTTCCTGCGGACGGCGCTTCAACCGTGGGCGGCGGGGGGGGGAGATCAAGTCGCCGGAGAAGGCGACTCGACCAAGCCTGCCCGCCCGCCGGCGGGGCGAGCTGGTCACGCGGTGCCCACGGTGCTGACCGTCAGCGCTGCCGCCACGGTGGACCTGTACGCTTATGATGCGGTGATTGTCAATGATCCACCGCTGCTGCCCGAAACCTTGCTGCGCCGCCTGTACACCTATGCCGCCGCGGGCCACGGGGTCTGGTTTATCCTGGGACGGCACACCACGCCTCCGTACCTGCGGGCTCTGGATCACGCTGGTTTTACAATGGGCGCTCTCGGCCGGCTGGCCACGGCCACCAAGCCTTCCCCGTGGCTGGTAATCCGGCGTCCGCACAATCCTATCTTTCGCCCATTGGCGCGGCTCAAACAAAACACCCTGCTGAATGTCACGTTAACGCACTGGTGGCGTTGGCAAGACCTCGATCCGCGGGCCCGGGTCCTGTTGACCACCAACCGCGGCGCTCCCCTGGTCCTGCAGCGCTCCATCGGCAACACGGGCGGGGCGATGGTGCTGTGGACCACCTCCGTCGATGGCCGCTGGAATGACTGGCCCCTGCAAGGCGGCAGCTTTGTGCCCGTGGTGAATCAGACCGTTTACACCCTGGCCTTGGGACGCCGGCGACTCCTGGATCGGCACTATTTGCAGCCGTCGGACCCTATCGTCTGGACCGGCCCGACCCACCCCACCATTCTTTCCGCCTCCGTCATCGGCCCCCGCGGCGCCGTGCATAAGGTCTCACCCCGTCTGACAGTCAATAACCGTTATCTGGTTGCGTGGAATCACACCACCCGGCCAGGTTTGTACGAATTGAAATTTGTCCCCGCCTCCATCCCCCAACCGGTTTACTACAGCGTCAGCATTGATCCACGGCAGCTTAACTCCCAAACCCTGTCCCGGGCGCAAGTGGCCTGGCTGATGCATCATGGGTATATCCGCGCTCGGATTACGCCCCGCCAGATCACCGCGGCCCTGGGTGTAATCAGCCGGGGTGTCAATTTGTGGCCTTTACTTGCCGCGATCGTACTGCTGCTCCTCGTGGCGGAGACCTTCTGGTGTCGTCGGATGAGTTATTGGCACACCGGCGACGATGCCGAACGGCTGGCCGCTGCAGCCGGGGCGAGCGCACCATCCGGCGGGCCGCTGATCGCCGAGGGCTGATTGCTGATCGCTGAAAGCTACGCCATGTCGCCCGGTTCACCACTTTATGCCGTCCACACCACGGGCTGGGGTCTGGCTTGGCGCCCCGCCTTGCCGCCCTGGTTGCTCGCCATCGGTTTTATCTTGGCGGTGGCTTTGGTGGTGCATCTTTACCGCGCCCAGCGTGCCCTGGCGCCGGTCTGGACCATTCGGTGGCTGACCTTGCTGCGGCTGGCCCTGGTCGCACTGCTCATCGTATTGCTGGCCGACCCGGTGCTGCGCTGGGTGCGGGTCGTCGACTCGCCCGGTCAGCTCTGGCTGGTGCTCGATGGCAGCCAATCGATGGCCTTTAAGGATCCCCAGGCTGGGGCGGTGGAGCGCTTGCGCTGGGCGTGTGCGCTGGGGCTGATTCCCAAGGACCTTTTCGCCGACGCTTGGGACCGTGATGCGGCCAGGCTGCTGCTATTACGCGAGCAGCTGCGGCGCTATCGCACGCTGAGTCGGCGCCTGGCCTCGAGTTTGACCCGCCGCGGTCCCAGCGCAGCGCTGCTGCGTGATCTACGCGTTTGGCTCAGGCGCCTGCGCGCGGATACGGGCCGGCTTGGCGCTGCAGCGCCGCTGGCCCCGGCGCGCTCCGCACTGGCGGAGTTGGCCGTCACCACCGTCTCAGCCATCAACGGCTGGCAAAACGGCCAACCCCCTCCCTTTTCGAGCTTGTTGGCCGCGCTGAATTTAGCGCTAAGACGATTGGCGGCAGCCGCCCGCGACCGGGATCAGCTGTTTCTGGCGGCGCATGAAGCGCAAGGCAACGTGCGCCTGGCGCTTAACCGTGTGGCCGGTATGAGCCGCAGCGACCTGGCGGTGGCGCTGCTGACCGGGCGCGGCCCGGCGGCGCGTCGTGCCGGCGCGCTGGCGGCGTTGGTGCGGCGGAAGCGCGTGCGTCTGGTCCGTTTTGCCGGGAAAGGCGTGGTGCTGCCGCCGGTGCCGCGGGCAGGGCTTTCCGACCGCATTTCCGACGCTCTAAGGCCGGCCGGCAACGCCACCAATATCGCCGCGGCGATCACCGCAGTGGCCCGGCATGTGTCCCCGCGGCGGGCCGCCACCGTGCTGTTGGTATCGGACGGCCGGCAAAATGTGGGGCCAGATCCTTCGCCCCTGGCCCGTTGGCTGGCCGAACGCGGCGTGCGCACGTATGCGATTTGCCTCGGTTCGAACCGTTCTCCACCGACGCTGTCTATCCAGGCCCTGCAGGCCCCGCATTGGATTTTCCAAGCGCAGCGGGTCAAGGCGGTGGCCTTGGTTCATCTGCGGCAACTGAAAGGCAAAACGATTACCGTGCAGTTTTGGCGCGGCGGCAAGTTGCTGCACACGCACGTCCTGACCGCGACCCGCGGCGATCAACTCCAACGCGTGACGTTCACCAATCGTCCGCCGGGCGCCGGAATATACCATTACGCACTGCGCATCCCGCCCGTGGCTGGAACGTTTAATCCGCACGTGGTTCAGCAGCGCTTCAATGTCGCGGTCCGGCGCGACCAACTGCAGGTGCTCTATATCGCCGCGGACCCCACCTGGCAATATCAATATCTCGTTGATGTTCTTTCCCGCAGTCCCCGCGTGCATCTCCAAGCGCTGCTGTTGCATCCGGCGCGGATCGCGGGGGTGAAGCCTCCCGCTCCCGTGCGAGCCTCGCCCCAAAACCGTGGCTATGTGGTTCAGAAAATGCCGGCCACCCCCGCGGCGTGGGCGGCTTACGATGTGATCATCCTCGGCGATGTCGCGCCGGACGCCTTCACGGCCATGGATCTGCAAGGTCTTGCCGCCGCCGTGCGTAATCACGGCGCCGCTCTGGTGGTGCTGGCCGGTCCCAACCATATGCCCGGCCAATGGCGCCACACCCCCCTGCAGTCGCTGCTGCCGGTCAAGCTCAGCCGACCCGGCGCCACCCCGATGCTGGCGTTGCAGGATCGCACCGGATTTGTGCCCATCCTGACACCGGAAGGCGTCAACGCTCCCCTTTCACAGCTGGCCCTTGATTCCAGGAACAACGGCACGCTCTGGCGGGATATGCCACATTGGTACTGGCACAGCCCGTACACCCAGGCCCGGTCGGTGGCCCGCGTGCTTTGGAGTATGGAGCCCTCCAGTGCGGCCGCCGGCGGGGCCTCCTTCGGGTCTTTTAGCCGGGCGCGGCGACGGGTCTTGCTGGCCACGCTGGCGGTCGGTGCCGGCCGCGTTTTGTACTTGGCCGGCGAGGGAACCTGGCGGATGCGTTACGTGGATGGCCGCAATATTGAGGATAATTTCTGGGCCCAGGTGTTGCGCTGGGCCGTCGGTGTGCAATTGCCCGCGGGGGGTAAATACATCCGGTTTGGCACGAACCAATCCACCTTCACGCCCGGGCAGACGGTTCGCGTCCGCGCCCGCGTGCTCCAGGACAACCTGCTGCCGCAGACGGGTCTGCATTTCCGCGTGCTGGCGGCGGCCGCGGCCGCAGGCCATCCCGCCGGCTTACCGGCCCAGGTGGTCCGCTCCTACGCTGCCATGCGCGCGACGCCCGGTTCGCCCGGCGATTACGAGGGGGATCTGGCCGGCTTAAGGCCGGGAACGTACACCATCACGTTGCAGGGAGATGGCGTGCGCCGCCGCCTGAAAAACGATCCCACCGCCGTGGTGCGTGCTTTAACCGTTCGGGTGCGACCGCAGCCGGACCTGGAACTTTCCGATCCGCGCAGCGATCCGAAAGCCCTGGCGCGCCTGGCCGAAGCCGGCGCTGGCCTGATGCTTCCGGGGCCATTTGCGAATCTCCTGGCCCGCCGCATTCCTTCTCTGACGCGGCCTTTACACCTCCCGGAGCAAACCGGATTCTTCGTCCATCCGCACCGTGCGGTTACCCGTGCACTGCACGTCAGTTTTCTGCTGCTCTTCGTCCTGCTGATTACCCTGGAATGGATTCTCCGCAAACGGGCCAACCTGATTTAACAGCCGGGTGTGACCATGGTTGGGGGCCAAGCCGCGGCGGTGTCCAACCACGGTCGGTGCCGCCAAGCCGCTCGCCCCATCCGTGGGCGGGCTGGCTTGGTCGAGTCGCCTGGGGCTCTGTTCCACCTGTCGTGAGGGGTGGATGGGCCGGAAGCCATTGGCCCAGTCGCCGCGAGCGAGTCGCTACGGCGCCCCGGAGGATCACCCGCCTGAAGGCCGGTGCTTCGGCTTCAGTAGCGGGTCCGGGGCTCTTTCGCCAGCCAGAAATTTATCGCTTGACAAAGCATCAGTGGTCTTGTGGCGGCGACTCGCGGCTTAGCCCAAGTCCGCCGAAGGCCGCGGGGGGCGACTAAACTATTTTGCCTCCGCGCGGACCGGAACGCAGCGCCGCCTGGAGGCTCCGCCTACAAAATCTGGCCATACCCTGACGGCCTGCCCCTCCATCTCTTCTTGACATTTAAAATAAACGTTTTAAAATCATATTTAGACAGCGCCGATCGAAACTGGCGCTGAGGATCGGGGGGCGGCATGCCGCGCCGCACGAGGGACACGTTTCAGGACGAATCAACCCGCCAGCGCCTGCTGGAGGCGGCGGGAGAACAATTTGCCGCCGCGGGTTTCGCCCGCACCACGGTGCAAAGTATCTGCCGTCAGGCCCGGGCCAATATTGCCGCGGTGAATTACTACTTTGGCGGGAAGGAAAACTTATATTATGAGACCATCAAGTGGGGACGCAAATGCTGCTCCGGCATCGACGAACTCCAGGGCCGGGAACTGGCGGACCTTCCGCCGGAGCAGGCGCTGCGGCGGTTTATCGCCGAGTCGCTCCGCGTGCTCGTGTCGACGAAGAATCCGGAATGGATCTTCCGGATCATCTCCCGCGAAATGGCTGATCCGACACCGATCCTGGACCGTTTCATTCGCGAGGTGGTGCGGACGCGGCGGCGGTGTCTGCACGCCATTATCGAGCGTTTAGGCCAGGGCCAGCTCACGCCGCGGCAAATTGAGCTGATCGGCCTTAGTATCGTGGGCCAATATCTGTATTACCACCATTGCCGGGCCATCGTCGTGCGCTTATATGGGAAAGACGCCTATACGCCGCAGGCTATTGAGGAACGGATCGACCATATTACGGCCTTTTCCCTGGCGGCCATACGGGGCCTGATCGCCGAACCAGAAAGAGTGTTGTCGTCATGAGCCAGTCTGACTTTACTTCGGCCGCAGGCGCGGCCCCGGAATCACCCCCGCGTAATGGCAACGGTAATGGGAGCGAAGGGCGGCGAAAAAAAATATTCCTGATTGGTGGGGCCATCCTCCTGCTGCTCGGTCTGGGCGTCGGGCTGCCGTGGTACTTGCACGCGCGGCATTACGTTTCCACGGATGATGCCTTCATTCGTGCGCACGTGGTTTACATCAGCCCACGGGTTGCGGCGCAGGTGCGCCAGGTGCTGGTGCTGGACAACCAGTTTGTCCCCAAGGGCGCTCTATTGGTGAAATTGGATCCGCGCGACTACCAGGCGCAGGTGGATAAGATAAAAGCCCTCGTACAGGAGGCCCAGGCCGGCCGGCAGGGCAGTCAATATGCCCTGGCTATGACCCGGCGTCATTCCGTCGCCTTGCTCGATGAGGCCAGGGCCCAGGTGGCCATCGCCCAGACCACGATCGCCACCGCCCAGGCCGCCGTGGCCCAAGCCCAGGCCCAGGTGCAGGCCGCCCGCGCCGCGGTGGCCCAGGCCCAAGCTCGGCTGCGCGCGGATCAAGCCAATGCGGTCAAAGCCGTCGCCGACTATCAGCGTTACGCGTCCCTGCTAAAAACGGGCGATGTGACCCCCAATCAGGTGGATAGCTACCGGGCTGCGGCTATCAGCGCCCAGGCCTATGTGACGGCGGCGAAAAAAAATGTCCGGGCCAAAGTGGCCGATGTTGCCGCCGCGCAACAGGCGGTTTTAGCCGCCCACGCCCAGCTCCACCAGGCCCGCGCCGAACGGATTAAAGCCCAGGCCCAGCTCGCCGCGGCCAATATCGTGCCGGAGCAGGTCGGCCAGAAGCAAAGCAATTACAGTTCCAGCGCCGCCAAAATTGAACAGCTGAAAGCCGAACTGCGGCAGGCCGAGTTAAACCTGTCCTATTGCACCATTCGGGCTCCGGCCGCCGGTTATGTCACCAAGAAAAGCGTGGAACCCGGCGATTATGTGGCCGTGGGCCAGGACTTGCTGGCCATCGTGCGACCCAAAATGTGGGTGATCGCCAACTTTAAGGAAACGGATCTGACCTACATGCGGCCCGGCGATCCGGCCTGGATCACCGTGGATGCGTATCCATCCGTGCCTTTTAAGGGTTATGTGCAAAGCATTCAGGCCGGCACCGGCGCCGCGTTCAGCCTGCTGCCGCCGGAAAACGCCACCGGCAATTACGTGAAAGTCGTGCAGCGGGTTCCGGTGAAAATTCTGTTCCAGGCGCTGCCCCGGGATCGGCCTTATCTGGCCGACGGGATGTCGGCGGAGCCGGAGGTAAAAGTGCGATGAGCGCCACCGCGCTGACCCTGGCTCCGGTCCGGGAATTGCCCGCGCGTAATCCCACCAACCCGTGGGGGGTGGCGCCCATCGTGGCCCTGGCGGCGTTCATGGAAGTGCTCGATACCACCATTGCCAATGTGGCCTTGCCGCATATCGCCGGAAACCTGGCGGTCACCGTCGACGACAGCACCTGGATTTTGACCAGCTACCTGGTAGCCAACGCCATTGTGCTGCCGCTGAACGGATTCATGAGCGCCGTGTTCGGCCGTAAGCGTTATTTCATGTTCTGCATCAGCCTGTTTACCGTCAGTTCGCTGCTGGTCGGTCTGGCGCCCAGTTTTGACGCTCTGCTGGTTTTTCGCATTCTGCAGGGTTTGGGCGGCGGTGGTTTGCAGCCGGGCGCCCAGGCGATTATGCGGGATATTTTTCCCAATCGCCAAATCGGCATGGCCATGGCGCTCTACGGCGTGGTGGTGGTGGTGGGGCCGGTGATCGGCCCACTGCTGGGGGGGTGGATCACCGACAGCTACTCGTGGCGCTGGTGCTTTTTGATCAACGTGCCGGTGGGAATTACCACGCTGTTCCTGTTATCCGTCCTGCTACCGGAAGCAGTACACCAGCGGCGCATCAAGCTGCGCGAAACCGGCATCGATTACCTGGGGCTGGGCCTGTTAACCCTGGGCATTGCCGCCTTGCAGATCATGCTCGACCGTGGCGAGGATGCCGCCTGGTTTGCCTCGCCGTTTATCCGTGGCTGCGCGCTGGTGGCTCTGCTCGGTCTGGTCAGCGCGTTTATCTGGGAATGGTATCAGCCACACCCCATGGTTGACTTTCGGATGCTTAAAGACCGCAATCTGGGCCTGGCGACGCTGGGTATGCTTATTTTTGGGGTTGTATTGTATTCCACCACGGCCTTACTGCCGCTGATGGTGCAGACGCTGATGGGCTACGACGCTTGGCACGCGGGCATGGTTTTAGCGCCGGGCGGGGTGGTGATTTTCTGCCTCTTGCCGCTGGTGGGAGGGGTTCTCGTGCCGCGGGTTCCCACGCGCTGGCTGATCACGGTTGGCGTGTTGGGCAATATGGTGGCCCTGATGATGATGGGGGCGCTGTCGTTGCAGGCGAGTTTCCTGTCGGTGGTCGTTTGCCGTGCTGTGCAGGGGCTGGGTTTAGCCTTCCTGTTTGTGCCGTTTAATACGGCCGCTTTCGGCTTCATCAGCCGCCAGCGCATCGCCGACGCCTCCGGTATTTTAAATCTGTTCCGCAATATCGGTGGCAGCATCGGCATCGCGGCGGCGGTGGCGTACATCAAAAATGAATCGCAAGCCCAACAGAACTTTCTGGCCGCCCACGCCAATGATTTCAACCCCTGGTACCATCAGGCTCTGGCGGCTGTGGCCGGCGCCTTGCGCACCGGCGGTGCGACGGCCGCCGCTGCGCAGCGTGCCGCCGAGGCCGTGCTTTATCGGATGATTCAACAGCAGTCGCATATGCTGGGCTATGTGGATGCGTACCATCTGTTGGCGGTCGCCTTCCTGCTGGTGATTCCCGTGGCCATGCTGATGCGCACGCCGAACTTTAAGAAAGCCGAAGCCTGAAAAGGAGCTGGACATGTCAACGAAAAACCGGAAAACCGACTGGGTAAACCCGATGCCGGCCTACCCCATCCGGCCGCCGTGGGCGGAACCGGGCCGGGTGGCGCTGGGGGCCGCCTTAACCCTGGTGGCTCTGGCGGGGGGGTGTGTCAACCAGCGCCAGGAAGTGGCGCACTATCGCCGCGTGCTGCATTCGCATCCTGCCACGGCCCCGGCGGCGCTGCGGGTGCCGCATCGCCTGACACTCGCTGTCGCCATGCGCCTGGCCAATGACAACAATGAACAGCTCGCTATTTCCGGCGAGAATTATCTGCAGGCGCTGATCGCCAAGAACCGGGCGTTTGCGACCTTTTTGCCGCACGTCGGCTTAAGCGTGCAGGATTTTCAACAGAAAGAATTCAATACCACGGGCCTGCCGCCGGATTTCAGCCAATTCTTCCAGACGCACTACTTCAATCTGCCTCTGCAGACCAATCTGAACATCAATGCCCTGCACGATGCGGCGCTGATTCAGGCGGCGGGTACCACGGCTCGGCAGCGCCGGGCGCTGCTGCTGGACCTGCAATCGACGCTGTTGCTGGAAGTGGCCCAGACCTATTACCAGATTTTAAGCGACCAGCGGGCGGTGCGGGTGCTGCGCACCACGCTGCGGGTCCAGCAGGCCAATTTGGCCTCCATGCGGCGCAAAGAAAAAGCCGGAATCGCAATTCGGCTGGACGTGCTGCAGTCCGCCGCGGATACCGCGGCGACGCGCGTGCAGCTGACCGCAACCCGCAACCGCCTCGAGAATGGTCGGGCCACCCTGGCGTTTCAAATAGGTGTACCCAGCCTCGACGGCGCCCGGCTGCGCAATCAATTCAATCCCCCCGCGAAGGTTCCCAGCCTCGTACGGTTGGATCAAATGGCCATGCGGCGGCGGCAGGATTTGCGCGCTGCCGCTTATGCGGTGGTGGCGGCCCGCCAGCAGGTGACCGCGGCCGTCGGAGAATATTTCCCGTCGGTCTCGGTGAATCTGGACACCTTCCTGTCCAAACAAAGTTTTCCTTCCGACAGTTGGTGGAGCGGCCTGTTCAGTGTGAATCTGCCGCTATTTGAAGGCGGGATGATTTACGCCGATGTGCGCACCGCCTACTCCCAGTGGCGACAGGCCCGCCTGGAAGAGCTGCGTCTGCAACGCCAAATCCGGGAGCAGGTTCGCGTGGCGCGTGACAATTGGCATACGGCTGTACGCATGGTGCGCAACCTGCGCACGGAATGGGCGGCGGCCCAGGCGGCCTTCGAGCAGGCCCGCCACTCTTATGGGGTGGGTCTGGCGACCAATTTGGATGTCATTACCGCCGAGGATCGCGCCCTGGCCTCTCAGTTGGCTTATGAGCAGGCCCGTTATACCGTGCGGGTCGACATGCTGGACCTGCTGCGCACGACCGGGCGGCTGAATTATTCGAGCATCGCCAGACTGGCCAAGGCGCCACCTGCAACGCGGCTCTCAAGATTTTAGATTTGGGATTACCCACGGTAGAGCCAGCGAACCGTAGACCGCGGGAACGGCTGCGACTCGACGCCAATGTAGTCTTGTAGCCCCAACTTTATTGGCTCGCCGGTTGCGCTGTCTCCCACGTTATAGCCGCGAAAGCGGCCATGGAGGCAAGGGGGCTCGAACCCCTGACCTTCTCGATGCCATCGAGACGCTCTCCCAACTGAGCTATGCCCCCGCATCCCGGCGTCCACCGGGACAAAGCAGGTAATGCTCAAATATACCATGTCTAGTCGTCGTTCGCCAAATCGACTGTTTCGTGCTACAAAACGTCTATGGCAGGATCTTCGAGTGGTTTATCCCAACTGATTGCCGCGGCCGTGACGCCATACCGGACCGCGGGTCCTTTCGCGTGGCATTTCGCCCGCGGTAAGTTGCGCTACGATCCGATCTTTGCCGCCATTCTGGAGCGGGGATTGCTTCCGCCGCAAGGACGGATTTTGGATTTAGGTTGTGGGCAAGGCCTTTTGGCGGCGTGGCTCCTGGCCGCACAAAGCTGTCACACCACCGGCGAGTGGCCTGCCGGCTGGCCCCCGCCGCCGCACCCGGTGTCCATCCACGGCATTGAACTGATGCCGCGGGAAGTCTGGCGTGCCAGGAAGGCGCTTGCCGGCCGCGCGGAATTTGTCCAGGGCGATATCGCGCAATGCGATTTCTCGACCACCGATGTGGTCGTCATTTTTGATGTGCTGCATTACCTGGGCTTTAAACTTCAAGAGCAGGTCTTGCGGCGCGTGCGCACAGCGCTCGAGCCTCAAGGCCTGTTGCTGCTGCGCATCGGCGACGCCGCCGGCGGCTGGCGCTTCGCCTTGAGCTACTGGATGGATCTGGCCGTGGTGGCGGCGCGCGGCCACTGCCTGCGGCGCCTCTATTGCCGCCCCTTGGCCCGTTGGATCGAGCTTTTGGAATCCCTGGGCTTCATCGTCCAGACCTTGCCGATGAACCAGGGCGTGCCCTTCGCCAATGTGCTGCTGGTGGGGCGGCTTAAACCGCGTCACCAATAGCGGAGCCCCCGATAGACTACGCATGGCGCTCAGCCGCTGTTGTGAGCTTGCCGTTACCCAATCGGATTTTCCCGGGTGTGCGGAGCCATCTGAGCGCTGGCCACCGGGGGATTCCAAACCGTTTGCCGCCTGCTTTCTTGCCGCGGCTGCTGCGACTTTTTGCCAAGACACTCGCGTAACGCTGCCGTCCTGGCCCGCACCGTAGGTAGGGCCGACGCCCTCGTCGGCTGACCCAGTGGTGCATCCATTTCCTGGCGGCCCGGACCCTGGAACTGCAAAACGGCGAGGGAATCGAACGGCGCGTGCAGGACAAGGGCACCCTCGTCCTGTCGCCGAAGAAGGCGACTCGACAAAGTCCTGCCCACCCGCTGGCGGGACGAGCGGCGGGCCGACCACGCCGCCGACGCGGCTAAAAAATGCTACCGGTCGTAGGCCCCCTGGAGACTCTTTGGGAGTTCGTGCATGGCTGCGTTCGCCCCAACCCGCACTTGGCGCCGGGCTTGGCACCTGGGGTTGACCGGGCTGCTGCGCTTGGGCCGGTACAGCATCCGCCACCCGCTCCACACCGGTGGCCAGCGGTTTGTTGATTAGTCCGCTACCTAGCGGCCCTTCTCCGATGGTCGCTGGGCGTGATCCGGCAGACGCGATCCAGCCCCACCCGGGCCCGCACCCATGGGTGTTGGTTCCGATAACCAGCGGGACGACGGCGGTCGCGGGACACAAACGGGTTCCGCAGTTGGCAGCGCATCCCGGCGCAGACCGCAGGTCCCTTAGCCGGCCATGTTTAAAAATGGGAGGGGTGAAATTTCGACGGCGCAGGGAGCGGGCTTTGGGTATCCCGATGGCCGCTGCAATTGCGCCCGCACCTGGCCACCACGAACCGGCCGCCCGGCGCCATCGCTCCCAAATCCGGTCACACCCTGGGCCGCCCGTCGCACGCCGGCTCGGCGCAACTGAGGTCATTTCCGGGGGGCGACGCGCGTCGCACGATGCGCCGTCAGGCGCAGGCGCACCAGATAGATCAGGATCAGCAGATTAATCGCCAGCAATGTCCAGCGCAATAGATCGGGCTTGTGAACTATCCCATATATTTCTATCGGGATAAGGGCTACGATCTCCACTATGACCAGGTATTCGGCCCAGGCCTTTTCCATCAGCAGCCCGACTCCTTCAATCCCAAACAGCAGCGCGTAGAAAAAAGCAGCCCAGGCTAACAAGCGTAGCTGGCTTTCGTGGATCAGAGCGACATGCCGGAGCACCCAACTTACATAAAGATTATCCGGATCCAGCCGGAGTTGGCGCACCCAAGCCAGCGTAAGACTCGTTAAGTCTACCTTGCGGAACGCCAGGGCTAGAACCCCGCCTCCGAGCACCAGAGCCGCCTTCAGGAACTTAAACAGGGCAATCAGCAGTAAAATGCGGTTGCGCCGATGCGGCAACGCGGTGGGACGGGCGGGACACGAAGGGGCTGGCGAGAACACTTTCGGCACCCCGAAGCAGCGACCGGCGGGTGGAGACGATTACAGGCGGCTGACCAGCAATTCGCGAATGAAGATCATCTCCTTAGGCATTTCGCCGGCCAATTGAATGAATAGCTCCCCGGCGGTTAAGATTTCATTCTTGAATCCCTCGGGGTCGACGCGCAGCGCCGCTTCTAATTCCTGCTGGTTAACGTTCAAGTCCGCAAGATTCAGGTCCTCCAGCCGGGGCATCCACCCCAGCCGGGTTTCCCGGCCATAGGCCTGGCCGGAACAGCGTTTCAGAATCCATTCCAGGATGCGCAGATTTTCGCCGTAGCCAGGCCAGATAAACTCACCATGTTCGTTGCGCCGGAACCAATTCACGTGAAAGATACCGGGGCAATCGTACATTTGTTTGCGCATGGCGAACCAGTGGTGGAAGTATTCGCTGATGTTGTACCCGATAAACGGGAGCATGGCCATGGGATCGCGGCGCACCACCCCGGTTTCGCCGGTCGCTGCGGCCGTGGTTTCACTGCTTAAGGTGGCGCCGGCGTAGACGCCATGCATCCAATTGAAGCTCTGGTAGACCAGGGGCACGCCCGTGGCCCGCCGGCCACCGAAGATGATCGCCGTGATCGGCACGCCATTCGGATCTTCCGCCGCCGGGTCCAGCGCTGGATTATTGCGCATGGGCGCGGTGAAGCGGCTGTTGGGATGGGCGGCGGGACGGCCGCAATGGGGCGTCCACGGCTGGCCGGTCCAATCCAGGCACGCGTCCGGGGGCGTATCGGTTTTGCCCTCCCACCAGACATCGCCATCCGGCAACAGCGCGACATTGGTATAAATGGTGTCATGGGCCATGGTCTGCATGGCGTTGGGGTTGGTTTTCCAGTTGGTGCCCGGCAGTACACCGAAATAGCCGGCCTCGGGGTTAATGGCCCGCAGCCGGTTCTCCTGTTTATCCACCCATAGCCAGGCGATATCGTCGCCGACGGTGGTGATCTGCCAGCCCGCCCGGCGGTAGCGTTCCGGTGGGACCAACATGGCGAAATTGGTCTTGCCGCAGGCGCTGGGGAAGGCGGCGGCCACATACGATTTTTCCCCGTTCCATTGCACGCCGCTGATGAGCATATGTTCCGCCATCCACCCTTCCTGGTAGCCCAGATAGCTGGCCAGACGCAGGGCCAGACATTTCTTGCCGAGCAGGGCGTTGCCGCCATAACCAGATCCGAAGCTCCAGACGGCATTGTCCAGGGGAAAGTGGCAGATATAGCGGCGTTCCGGATTGCAGTCGGCCACACTGTGCAGGCAGCGCGTGAAGGCGTTACTCTCGCCCAGCTGCTTAAACGCCGCCGTGCCCAACCGCGTCATAATTCCCATGCTGGCCGCCACATAAAGGCTGTCGGTGAGTTGAATTCCCACCCGGGCCAACGGTGAACCAGGCGGCCCCATGACAAAAGGCAGCACGTACAGGGTGCGCCCCGCCATGCAGCCGTGGAACAGTCCGCGTAATTTTTTGTACGCGGTCGCGGAGTCCATCCAATGGTTGGTCGGACCGGCCAGTTCCTGTTGTGGTGAACAGATGAAGGTGCACGATTCGGTGCGTGCCACGTCATTCGGATGAGACCGGTGCAAATAACATCGCGGAAGTTTTTGCGGGTGGAGACGAACAAACACGCCCGCCTGCACGCCTTGCGCCAAGAGTTCCTGGCGCTCCGTTTCGCCGCCACCGCAGAGAACCACGTTGTGGGGCTGGCAGAGTTCGACACATTCCCGCAGCCAGGCTCGCGCGTGCGCGTTGGCGATCAGCGCCGTAACGGCGCCCTGATCCTGCCGCAGGGCGGCTAGCGGTATCTCCTGCATCTGTTAAGCTCCGGGAAATCCCCTGGGGCCTGTGGCCATTGCCGATACCCCACCGCAAGCCGGCTGTGCCCAGGGCGACGCCACAATATACCAACGATTAGTTTTCCGCCAGGGTAACCAAAGTCGGCTCTCGCCCGGGCGGGGGAATTTTTCGGAACGCCGGGGGCGGTAGTGGAACCCTGCGCCTGAATCCCCAGACCTCGGAATGGGGATTCCGATGGCCATCGGGCCAACGATACGCCGTGTCGGGAACTGGCGGTTGCGTGTCGTCGGGGATTCCACTCGCCGAAAAATTGTCACCCGTCGCGCTGTGCGGCCGACTGCATTGCCTCATACCTCTATTGACGGTCAATACTCTGCCGCTGCTGGAATGACGTAAACTGAGGCCGGTGGTTAACAGCAGACCGAATCACCTCGGACGTGATTCGCTCTACCGCAGCCGGCTCAGGCGAATACCACGGTCTTGCTTCCATTCATCAGCACGCGGTCCTCCAGGTGATAGCGCAACCCGCGTGCCAGCACGGTCTTTTCAATATCGCGCCCGATCCGCATTAACTCCTCGATCGAGTGCGCATGATTCGTACGAAATGCGTCCTGTTCAATAATCGGCCCATCATCCAACTGGGCCGTGACGTAGTGACAGGTGGCGCCCACGAATTTCACCCCGCGCGCATACGCCTGATGATACGGCTTCGCCCCCACGAACGAAGGCAGGAAGCTGTGGTGAATATTCAGAATGCGGTAGGGGTATTTCGCGCATATCCGCGCCGGTAAAATCTGCATAAACCGCGCCAGGACGATCACATCTGGTACATGTTTTTCCAGCAGTGCCGCGATTCTTCCCAGGCCCTCCTCCCGCTGGCCCGCTTCCATCCCCACATGCTCAAACCGCACCTTGTGAAACTCCACAAACTCCCGGCTGTCCTCGTGATTTGATATCACGGCCTTAAGCTCGAACGGCATCTCCCCGCTTCGCCACCGATACAGCAGATCGTCCAGGCAATGCGTCTGCTTACCTACCATGATCACCACCCGCTTCAGGACGCCGGTGTCGCTAAGGCGCCAATCCATCCCGAATTTTGCCGCGATCGCGCTAAAGCGCCGCCGGAATTCATCTATGCCGAAGGGCAGCGAGTCCGTCAGCACCTCCTGCCGCATGAAGAAACGCTGTGCTTCGGGGTCCGCGTGGTGATGCGCTTCGACAATCCACCCCTTGTGTTCCGCCAGAAATCCGCTGACCGCGGCTACAATTCCCACCCGGTCAGGGCAGGATAACGTCAATATATAGCGCCGGCTTGGCATAGCGGCCCGGATCGATCAAAATAAGAAGCAGCACAACCCCAGGCGTGAACCGGTGTTGAGCACTCCGAACGGCGTCAAACTGGGCGATAGAGGACGCCGCACACGCACGGTATAAACGCCGACAGTGAATGACTTTACGGCGGCTTGGGCGCAGAATCAAGCGCGGCGGGAGCATTCATCTCCGACCGCGCTCGGCGCTCTGAGCACGTGGCAGCAAAATGCCAAGACGTTATGATTTAAAAGGTGGCTCGGTTCGTGTCTTTACTGGCTTAGAACCTGTCATGCTGAAAAGATGGTGCCAAGCGAAACGCTGGATTATCCGTAACCGGGCGGTGCTCCCGTGGGCCGCCGCGCTGATACTGGGAGGCGCGGCCATCCTCGTTGCACGCCATTGGAGCTATTGGATACAAAGGCGCGCCGCTCCTCGAATCGAGGCCCACGAGATCGCCACCCGGCCCGTCTTAAGGAAGCCCTACGGCGGCCGGCAGAGCTGGGGCGGGTCTGTGGCCGGCTGCCTGCGCCGCCCTGGCGTCACGGCGGTGATCCAGCTTACATGGCCTCTGGCGTCCCTGGCGCTCTCACCGTGGCTCTTCCACCGGAATGATGCGACGCTGGCGCGCCGCATGGCTGTGGGAGGCCGCAAGTGGTGGATGATGGGATGTTATATGGGGCGGCAATACGAGTGGTACATCGTCCTGGCCCGGCGCATCGAGGTGCGCAACCTGCGTCTGCCGGGACACTACAAAGCGGTTGTCTACCAGAACGGGCGGCCTATCGCCTGGTTCAACGGCCCCACAGCGCCGATGCACGCGCACGTTATCAGCGCCCAATGCGCCGCGGATAACTATTGCGCCGATGGGCGCGATAAAGAGGTCGGCTTCGGGACGCCCAGGCCATAGGCTAAAGGGAATAGGGAATAGGGAATAGGTTATAGGGAACAGGGAATAGCCGCGGCCCCACGGCCCCACCTCCTACGTTCTATTCCCTATAGCCTATTGCCCATAACCGGCTAGCCTGGGCGGAACTCCCAGCAGGCCGCTATGGGCTGGCCAGTCGCCGATCCGGGAGTCGCTGCGGCGACAGAGGGCGACTCGACAAAGGTCGCCGACTGGCGACCAGGCTCTGGTCGCCCTATGGCGACGCGAGCGGGCCAGCCGCGAGGGCTGCGGCAACGCCCCGCCGATCCCCCTGGAGCTGCCGCCCGTGGTGCTCGGGCCCGGCGGCCCTGGCTCCCCTCGGCGGCGGGGGCCAGGAACGGGTGCGCCGGCACCATGCGCCGCCCCAGGAACCTCACCGCGAAGTCCCTGGCCCGGTGGTAAGCCTCCGCGCTGTAACGACCGCCCGACCTATAGCGACCGCGAAGCCGCCGGCCGACCAGGTGTCCGTGCTCGACAAACCCGGCGTAGAACGGAAGATTTTTGGCTTTTTTTCCGCCCGTCTGGACCCCCAGAACCGCCTCCACCGTTTCACCCCTTGCCCGCGTGGCCACCTTGATGTGCGACTTGAAGTTCCCGGCTTGGCGCGGACTTTTGCCGCCGCGCCCAAAATCATGGACATTGGCTTTCGCCGCGGCGACCACCGGCGCCATGGCCCGGCGCAGGATGCGGCGCAGGAGCCGGTTCCGGGCGTCAACCTCCAGCCCCTGCAGCGCGGCCCGCACCTCGGGCAGGTATTTCACCTCGACGGTTACAGCGATTCCGCAAAGAGGGTAACCGCGCGTTGAGCTGAGCCGCCGGGGGCGGGCGGTTGGTGGGGGCCGGTCTTTCCGGGAGCAGATTCGCATTCG
>JAJYFE010000214.1 GCA_021785435.1 Planctomycetota bacterium | reverse complement strand
CTTTATAACGTATTTCTTGGCCATCCTTTCTCCTTGACCGGTTGGACATCCTTGCCAAGGAGAAATTATACCCGAAACTTCAAGAGTGACGGACTACTAGGCGCGGTCAGCCCTATTTCCATCCTCTCCGGGCATAAAAACGCTCGCACCTCCGCAAATCATTTTAGCGGGTCAGCCGAATAACCCGATAGCCCCACGGTTCGATGTGCAGGGGGAGCCGCCACACCCCATTCTTGATACGGGCAGTTCTGATCGGGCGCCCCGCGACCACATCTTCCGCGCTCCAAGAACCTTCGCCGACTGGCACGTTCACCACACCGTGGCCCGCGCCGCCTTGATTCAGGCAAAACACGAATTTTTCGTGGTCCGTTTTTATCCGCGTGACGATTTCGACCACGGGGTCGCCCGCCCCCGTTTCGCCCTGAAATCCCACAGGCGAGGGCGCGGCCTGCCCCTCGCGGGGGGCCGGCGGCGGCGTTGCGGATTTTGCCCCGGCCATTCGCGCACTGAACCAACCCCCGGTGGATTGCATCCCGCCGAGCTGTATGAGCTGCCGCCCCCACGCGGCTAGCGCCGCCGGGAGGTGTGGATCGGCCGTATACAAATCCGGGAAAATGCCGTAGGCGACCAATTGCCCCTTTCCCCAGCGGCGCGTCCAGCCCACTGGGTGGCCTTGGGCGTCCCGGACGGGCTCGGCGTCGCGCATTTGGCCGATGTTTATACCCCGAAAAATCGAGCCCGGGCCAAAATCGGTCTTGAAATCCGGGGCACGCCAATCCAGTTCCACCCAGGCCGGACCGCCGAGGTTTGCGTATGCTTGGAGCCACGGATCTCGCAGCCCCACCGGCCCTGCCAGGATCACCGTGCCGCCCTGCCTGGCAAAATGCGCCAGCTTCTCGGCCGCCTCCTGGCTAAGAACGTAAGACGCGGGAACCACGATGGTCTGGTACCGCCCGGGCGACGCCGGCAAAGTCCCATCATCCACGTAGTCCGCACGGATGCCGCTCATCCGCAACGTGTAGTTCAACACGTTGCGTGTGTGTTGCCAGATGGATTGCCATGGTTGGTCAGCCGTTTCCAGTCGGACATACTCGTTGGTATCAGCGGACACGTAAAACGCAATGTCGCTGGGCGCCCGGTGGATGGATAACCCGTCAAATCGCTTGTGGTACCGTTGAATTTCGCGCATGGATTGAACGTAGGCATAGTACGCCGGCAGGCGTGTTCCATCGACGTCAATGATGGCCCACATCTTCGGCGCGTTGGGTTTGTCCCAGGCGCGTGGCGCGGTCACCATGGCGCCATCGACGTGGGGCTTCCACGCGAATACCAAGTTGTTGTTCATACCATGAGCGACCATCCCCCAGTTCTGCAGGGCCATAAAGCCGGCCGGCCACTGCGGCTGATAATAGATCTCAACGCCCCACAGCGGCTTGTCAGGCGCCACCGACTCAGCCATTTCCAAGATGTCCATCCGTTCATACGGGGTGCCCCAGGGGCGTGGAAAGCCCGTGGTGTACTGTGTATCCAGCAGCGTAACGTCCATCTGGCGGACAAGCGGCATGAATACCTGCGGCCAAAAGCCCGGAAAAGACTGCTGCGAACCGTAGAGCGACTTGTGATCGCACTTGTGCGCGTAATGACGGTAGGCCGCGAACATCCGCAACGATGAGTCCGTCTGCCAGCGCAGCCAATCCATAGTGCCACCAGGGTTAGCGCGCATACGTTTGAGAACGTCCGCGGAAAAGCCGCCCCAACGCTCCCTCAAGCTGTTGATCGCCGCGGCGCCCAGCGGTTCTTCCTGCGGTTTAAGCTGATTGACAAACCGATAGGAAACAATCGGTTCCACTTCCGCCCAGGAGGCATAATTAGTATTCCAGTGTCCGTTGAGTATGTCCAGAGTGCCGTATTTTCTTCGACACCATTGACGAAAGTCCTCATCGGCATACGGGGATGCGCAAAAAACGCCGGCGTGGAGATAGGGCTTTTCACCTGCCACTGTGGCCGCGGCCACAAAGGGATTGGGGGCGCACTGTCGCCCTATTTCTCCGCACGTTTCCCGAAACACTTTCATTCCCATTGGGCTAAACAGGTCAACCACTCCTGGATTCAACAGACCGCCGCTGCCCGGCGGGCTGCCGGCGGGAATTGAACTATACGAGTACGTCACTACGGCTGGGAGCGCGCCCACCGCCAATAAAAACGCCGACTCGTCGTCGCCGCCCGCGTGCGCGCAACTCATGCCGAGCTTCCGGGCGAGGACCAAATCACATCGCTCGATCGTGTAGCCTCCGAACCAGCCTCCGCCCCCTTCAAACAAGAGGTCGTTGCCGACGCCGAAAATTTTCGCCGGTGCAACATCCGGTGCGATGGCGAATCGGATCGCGCCGCGGGAAAGCAGCATGCTGTTCGAGACCTCACCACCGATTGGTATACGCGGATCAAATTCACGCGCTCCGTCCAGCGGGACCGGCGTTCTTCCCTCCAGGCTTAGGCATGCGACATAGGCGTTCGGAGGCAGGCCTTGCGCGGACAGGCGAAATGATCTGGACTGGCCTGGTTTCAGATCCGCGGCATCCATGGCGGCGAGGGTGTGTCGCGTCACCGCGTTCCACGGGCCATAGCGCAACACGATCCGGCCCGCCAGCGGCGTGCGGGAATCGTTGTGGATGATGATTCGCCGCGGGGTTGTGTCGGAAGCCGCCCACTTGGGCAGAACCGCTTCATCGCATCCCATGAAGGCCAGGCGCAGCCACTCCGCGGGCCGCAAGTTAAACGGTGTGGCCGCGACGCCCTGCTCCAATTGTACGTCGTCCACCCATACGGTTCCCGAGGTGACGCTCAGTCGCACCATGCCGACAAGTCGCGAAGGATTCCGCACCGTTACCGAGACCCGGACCCAGTTCGCGGCATCCGCGGGCAGCGCCACGCTCCCGTTAACCGGCGCCCTGCCCTGCGCCTCGGACAACCTGGCGCTATCTCTATTCTCGAGCGACAGCAGATCCAGCTCCAGCCGCCCGCGCGCACCGCTGGTCTTGAAATAGGCGCTTAGCGTCACCGGCCCCGGGTCAACCCGCGGGCCGCTAAGGGACGACACTATCGTTCGGCTCCCGCCGTGGTCGGCACGGATGCGAAGCCCCTGCCGTCCCGAGTGCGCCGCCGCCGCGGCTACCTCGATACCGTTGGCGTCCGCGCCTACCGCCCACCAGCCAGCAACGGGCAATTCCGTGAAGCTCTTTTTTCCGCCAGACCCCTTCACGAACACCATGTAGAAATCTTCGCCGTGCCGCATCGGTTCGCCGTTGAAACGCGCGGATAATTCAAAGCTGCCGTTACGCAGTAAGTTCACCGGTGCTGGCCCGGCCTGGGGCGCCGCCGGGGCCGCCCGTGCGGGTAAATCCAGTGTTCCCGCCGCGACCAGGCCCGCCAAGGCCGATTGCAGTATCCCGCGCCGCGTGACTTCGGCCGCCGCTGGACGGCTGGCCGAACGATGCGGTCCGGCGCCGCCCGTCCGCGCCAAAGCGGGCTTAAAATCAGGCGGTTCGGAAGGATTGAAATCGTCCACGCTATTACCCCTCTTAGGCAGGAAGGCAGAATGAATGCGGCGAAAGAACCCCCACTTCCAGTCGTCCGTAGTAACAGGCACGGCCCCCTGCCGTGGCCTCTCCGCTTAAAGCGACGGCACGCGGAGCGTGCCTGCTGCAACCGCATTCATTCCGCGTTCCTACTTCGTCATCGGGCCTTTGGCCCGGCCGTTTTCCATCAGCATTCCCGTGGCACCTCGACTACGCCGCCCCGCTTGATGGCTGCTTCCGCGGCGATCGCCAGCAAGGTGCCGCCAACGCACTGCCGCACGTTGGTGGGCGCCCGGATGCCGTCGCGAACCGCCGCCAAGAATGCCTGGTGTTCCTGAATAAAACCGGCATGGCCGCCCAGGGGATCGGCTTCAAATTCGACAACGTTCCCCTGTAAGCCCTTGCGGTCACGCGGCCAGACGGTGAGAGCGTGCCGGCCCAGCTGTGTTTGCAGCAGGCCCTTATCGCCGATGATTCCCATTTC
>JAJYFE010000086.1 GCA_021785435.1 Planctomycetota bacterium | reverse complement strand
GATCGCCGCCGGGCCGTCGCTGGAGTACTTTCTGCTGAATAACAGCACCTATACGACCTATGCCGGTGACTTCGGGGATTTGACGCCGACCTTTCGATGGGGTGGGTATAACTCCCTTGGACAGGGCGAAAGTTACTCCGTGGCCTTTCCGTGGCCGTGGAGGAATCCAGCTCCCTATTCTTCGACCAATCCCCCCCCGCCTGGACTTTGGTGGACCACCACCGGGGCTAACACGCAAGTTCCCTTGGTCAGCGACATGGCGCCGGCGGATGGGAGCACCACCTACGCCAACGGCGATGGTCTTGGCATGGGTGTATATCAGCGGATCACCACCACGCTTCCGACAGCCAACACCTTCGGCCCATATATCTACAACTCCGGCAACCATGCCGGCGACGGCCAGAACGTGGGCTTCGGCGATGACCACGTGACTTGGGAAACCTCGCCCTACGTGGGCCAGAACGGTGACAACATCTTCACCTACACCACGGCTACCGGTGTGGTCAATGGAACGACGGACACAAATCAGGTGGGTGCCACGGTCGGTGGGTGGGACGCCAGTCTTGACGGACCCGAGATTAGGACGCTGGCCGCTCCGTTCGACACCGCTATGACGCCGGAGCGGACGGTCAACCCGAGCCAAGCCGCGCTCGGCAGCAACGCGAGCAGCGGCCTCCCCGGCGCCTGGTGAAGCCGCCACGTTCCGGGCGCCGGCCGGCGCAGGGGGGCCGACCCCGGCCCCTCGCTGGTGCGCCAACAGCCGTGCATGGCCGCCCGGTCGCATGGGCGGAGGTTTGCGGTCCGCCCGGCAAGGAGCGGAGTTGTCGTCGGCGATTCCCTTTTTTGCAGGAGCTCGTGATGGAAACTGGCCTAGACCCCAGCTTACCTGAAATGATGAAGCGGAAACCGGAGGCCCTGGACGCCATCCCCCCGCCGCCCTCCAGAAGCGGCTTAGGTGAGATGGAGCGCTTCCAGATGGTGGGAGGCGTGCGGGGCGCCGGGAAAGATGCGGCGGTCGGGCGAGTCGACCGGCGGCGTTTTTTGTCCCTAACGGCCCTTCTGCTGGCCGGGAGCGCCAGAGGCGGCAACGCGGCGGTCACCCTGCGGCCACAGACTCGGCCCCTGGGCCACCCGGAGCGGGCTACCCCCGGAGGGGGGCGCACCGACGGCAATGCTCTCCTTTTTGTCTACAGCGACTACGAGTACGGTGGCTTTTGCGCACGCCACGAATTCGATCTGTCCTTCAAGGCGGCGGCCCTGGCGCCCGCGCGGCTTCCCCTCGCCCAATTTGGGGCGCGGCCCCTGGAGCGGTACGCCGCGGTGATTTTCTCGTCGATGTGCTTGCGGCGGGGCGGCCCGGCGCACAACACTCTGGACCTGTCGAGGCATGGTGCCGCGCTGGGGCGGTACCTCAGCGCCGGCGGGACGGTCCTTCTCACCGACGTGGCCGAGGACGCGGACGGCTACAGCCTTGCGCAGGTCTCTCCCCGCCTCGGCGTGAAGCTCGCGGCGTCCCTTACGGGACTGGTGGGCGGCTACACGGCGGCCTCGCCCGTGTGCGCACGCCCGTACCCGCTGGACCGCTTGCCCGGACGCGAGCTTTCCTACAACCCGTGGGCGATCGGCCGGCGCCTCGGCGGAACTTACACCTGGGCGTACTTCGCGGAGTTCGGGCCGGGATGGTCGGTGCTGGCAAAGAGCCCAGCTGGCCACCCTGTGATGGTGGCCCACGCGATTGGAGCGGGGCTTCTGGTGGCAACCACCTTGGCCGCGGGCCGCGGCATCGATGCCTTCTTCCTGACGAACCTATTGTTTTACGCCTGCCGAGAGCACCACCTCGCGTTCCCGGGGAAGGTTGGGCTGGTAATGCCCCGACCGCGACCAGCCTACCAAAGGAATTCCAGACCTTTCGACCCGCTGGGAAATGCCCTCGTCGGTGGAAAGCCTTTCTTCCCATTCGGATTCTATGCGGTCCACCCGTCAAGCTATCCAATCCTTGCCGCGAACGGATTCAATTTCGTGTGGGGGCTGGCGGACGCCGCGGCGGCGCAAAAATCCGGCCTGCACGGAATTGAAGTCATGTCCTGGGACATCCGGACCGCGGAGCGGGAACTCGCCGCGGAGGCCGGTGCCCCCGCGGGGGTCGCGGTGTGCCTCGCCGAGGAGCCAAGCAACCTGCCGGTGCCGCCCTTCGACAGCACCTACATCAAGCGGGAGAGGGGTTTGGTGGGAAGGGTGGCGCCGAATCTTCCGACGACAGTGCTGGTCAATAACTTCCTGGATTTTCCAGCATTCGGCACGATCGGTGACTTCGGAAGCTGCGATCCGTATTGCTTCAAGACGCCGGATTCTCCGGCCACGTTGCCCGGCGCGGCGATCGATCGGCTGCGCCGGTTCGCCGGCGCGGATAATTACCCTGTCTGGACAATATTGCAGGCGCACTGGTTCGGCGATAAAAAAAAGGGCAAAACTTTCCTGGCGAAGCCGACCGCCGACCAGCTCGCGGCGGAAACCTACGTGGCCCTGGTGCACCGGGTTAACGGGATTGTCTATTTCGTGTTCGACGAGGACAACCAGCACCCGAACGACAGCATCACCTACATCCACCGTGCGAACGGTTCGTTCGATGAACTTTGGCCCGCGCTGAAACGGTTAGCCCGGGAGGTGGAAATGCTCAGACCGGCGCTGTTCTCTCCGCTGCCGCCGCAGAATGTGCAGGTGGCCCCGACCGGCAACGGTGTGCAGCACCTGCTGCGCCGTGCTGGGACCAGGTATTATCTCCTCGCCGTGAATCCGCTGCCCCGCAGCGTCGGCACCACGGTAAAACTGGGCGGGGAAATCGGCGGGGCTGGAATTCGCCTGCTGTTCAGCGGCCGCAGGATCGGCGCAAAGGGTGGGAGTTTCCGGTTCCGGTTCGGGCCTTACCAACGCGAGGTTTTCGTTTTTGACCGCAGCTAGGCGGCGGGCGTCGCAATCGGGGGTGGCTCTGCCATGCCCCCATGCTGCGTTCCCCACCTCCCCGCGCGGTGGTGCCGTTCGCTCGGTGCCAGGGCGACCTTCCCGGCGGTTGCGGCGTAAGATGTGGTGTGTGTGCCGCCCTCCAACCTCAAGCGAGGGCGGGAAAAGCTCGAGTTTTCCGGCGGCGGTCTCCGGGCCGGTTAGGTGAAATTGGACCCGCCTAATTTTCTCAGCATCCTTCGCGATCAGTAACCAAGAACGTGCTCCACCGCGGCGAACCTGATAGCATTTGGCGCCGAGCCCTATTGGGGCTGGCCATGAGTATAAAGACGGATACGCTGAGGCAAAACATCGTTTTGATCGTGACGGATCAACAGCCCGCGGAGAGTTCTGAGGTTGAAGGGTAGCTCGTGGCACCCAATATTCCCATGACCGATGCGCCATTCGCCGAAATCGAACGGCCGGCGGGTTCGCCGGAAGTGACACCGGTGGCGCCCGCGCAGGTGGACCAGCATCGGCGGGCGGTCTATCTGTCGTATGAAGCCTTCCTGCGCCAGCGCCTGGCCGTTCTCGATCAGGAGCGCCCGCAACAGTGGGGGCGCGACTATTCCAGCGTGGCGGCGTACCGGGAATCCGTGGCCCCGCAGCGCGCTCGCCTGAAAGCGATGCTGGGATTCTGGGCAGAGCCTGGCGCTCGCGGGCCGCTGAAAAGGCAGCCTCTGCGGACCCGCCTGGAAACCCCGGAATTTCAGGCGCGCTGGTTCCAGCTCGAGGTTCTGCCGGGACTGGCGACCTACGGAATCGAAATGATCCCGCGGCTGGCGGTGCCGCGCCCCGGTCTGGTCCTCCAGCATGGTTACGGCGGTACTCCGGAGCTGGTCTGCGGCTTCACCGCCGAGGCCAACGCAGAGGACTACAGCTATCGTTCCCTGGGCATCCGCGCCGTGCGACATGGTTTTCACGTGGTGGCCATTCACCATCCGAGCGGTTATGGAACCTGCGCCGAAGTGGAGGGCTGTATTCCGGGGCACGAGGCCGATGGCCAGACCTATGGCAAAAACCGCTTGCATCGGCTGGCGATTATGGGCGGAGGAACTCTTTTCGGACTGGATATGCTGGCTACCTCGCGGGCGGTGGACGTCTTGCTGCAAACGCCGGGTATACTGCCCGGCCGTGTTGGCATCTACGGCCTTTCGCAAGGGGGCCAAACCGCCTTGTTCTTGCCGGCGTTGGATGAGCGTATCCAGGCTTCGGTGTGCAGCGCTTATTTTAACACCCGCCTGCTTAAGCTGATTGGCCCACATCGGGCACTCTGTTACCTGGATTCCTCGGAGGAGGATAAATTCTTCAGCCGGGTAGTCTCACATTTTTCCGATAGCGACCTGGTATCCCTTATTGCCCCTCGCGCCTTCGCGGTGGAGGCCGGCGTTAGGGACTCCTCCGTGGATTTTGAAAAATCCCAGGCGGAATTCGCGCGTGCGAAAGTTCATTACGAGAAGTTAGGCCGAGCGGAGCAGACAGAATTCATTCCGCACGCCGAAGGGCACGTTTCCGCGACCGCGCGGGCGTTTGGATTTTTAAAGGAAAAGCTTTCGGCGTGAAAAGGACCCAGCTGACTCTTAGCTCGACTTTTGCCGATTTCGGAGGAACCGGAAAGCGTGATTTCACTGGCCTTCTAGGAGGGCGTGGACTTTTTGCACACCCGCATAGGAGACGGGGTGTGCAAAAACTCGCCCTGCTACCGCGAATTCCGAAGGATTCGACCATTTACGCCCCCGAAAAACGGCAAAAGTCGAGCTTAGGGGGAGCCTCGGAATGGTTCACGCCACAGCCGCCGCTAACTTTCCACGGCCCGGTTTGCCGCTTTCCTGGCCGTATGCCGCCGCGCGAAATAGGCGTTTGACCCATGCAAACCCATATCATAGCAGCCCGGGTGACGTTTAAGCGTCAGGCTTTCGCCAAGCCGTTGCTTTTGAGCACCGGCGCAATCCAGTTTGCCACCCAGGCCGACGTTGTGGTGCGTGCGGTGACCGACGGCCGTGCCGCGGACGGGCGCGGCTGCATCTATCTGAGCGACCTGTGGTCCTGGCCCGACCCTGCACTTGCCCATGAAGTTCGTGATACGGCCATGCGCGAGTACTGCCGCTTCCTGGCCGCCCGGCTTGCGGCGATCACCGGCGCCGCGGCTCACCCGCTCTCCCTGGGCCTGCGTCTTCACCATGCGGTGGTCGGTGGCGGAGAGACCGTCGGCTTGAAGGCCAACGCAGAACCCCAGCCTTCCGCGCTGGCCCGGGCGGTTTGCGCCAGCCCTTTTGATGCGGCCATCCACGACGCGGCAGGCCGTGCCCTGGGCCTTAATGCGTTTCAGTTATACGAGTCAGCGTGCCCGATTCCCGAGGCGGATGCCTATTTTCAGGGTGGCGTGTGCCGGGCCATTCAGCGGCTGGTGCTCCGTCCCCCGCGCACCACCAGCCCGGCCTGGTGGATCGTGGGCAGGAATGATGATCTGGAAAAGGGGGTGCGGCCGGCCGTGGAACACGGCGGCTATTTCGCGTTCAAGGTTAAAATCATGGGGCAGGACGCCCACGCCGACGCAGAACGTACCGCCCAGCTGGCCCAAGCCGCGCGCCGGTGGGGCCTGCCCCGCCTGCTGCTCAGCATTGATTCGAATGAGGCCAATCCGGACGCGGCCAGCGTGCTGGCGTATCTGGCGGAGCTTAAACGGTTGGATCCGGCGGCCTACGACGCCCTGGTGCTGATCGAGCAACCCACCGCGCGTGACATCACCGCGCATCCGCATGACTGGCATGCGGTGGCGGCCCGAAAACCGGTCCTGCTCGACGAGGGCTTGCTGGCTTTGGAGGTAATGGCTGTGGCGAAGCGGCAGGGTTGGTCCGGTTTCGCCTTGAAAACCTGTAAGGGCCATAGCTTCGCACTCGTGGCGGCGGCCTGGGCCTCCCAACAGGGCCTTTGCCTGTCGCTGCAGGACTTGACCAATCCGGGGTTGGCCGCTGTGCACGCCGGCCTGTTCGCCGCATACGTTCCGACCCTCAACGGCGTCGAGCTTAATTCCCCCCAGTTCACGCCCCAGGCGAACCGTCAATGGACTCGCCGTTTTCCCGGTTTATTTGGGCCGCGCGATGGTCGGCTGTCCCTGCCGCGAGCAAGTCTGCTCGGCTTGGGGACTGGGTGACCGGGAGGCGCTCTACGCGCCTCGCGGCCGCATCGGCGGCCACTACGATCTGTTTATGCCGTTCGCGTCCAAGCGGGCCCCGGACGGGGTGGTGCTGGAGGGCTACGGCTACGGCAGGCAGGGGGTCTGCTTCGTGGAGGCGAAAAACGCTTCAGCACGGCTGGTTCCCGCGGCCATTGAGGCCGTACACGGACCGGTCGCCCAGGCGGCGGCCGTTTTGCGGGACGATTCTTCCTGGGCGCATTTGGGCGGCGCTGCTGACTTCGCCCGGGCGGTGCGGCGGCCGGAATTGGCGACCCGCCGAGGAATGGTGCGGCTAAGCCTGAGAAGGGGATAGCGATGAGCAGTGGAACAGACATGCTGGTGAAACTTTACGACCTGGCACATGACTGGTATTTTGTGGGCAGCGGGAAAAACTGGGCATTGCGATACGTAAGCCCATTGGCGTGGAAAAATGCGTGCTGGTGGAATGGGTGGCGAAAACTTTCAGCCGCACTTGGGGCAGCGAGGTGGCTATGGCCCTGGGCAACCGTCTGGTCACCTGTTTTGTGGCCGTGCGGGAAGGCGTGCCCATTGGTTTCGCCTGTTAGGACGCCAGCGGCCTGGGTTACTTCGGCCCCATTGGCGTGGTGGAATCCGCGCGGGGTATGGGAACCGGCAAAGCGCTGCTTCTGGCGGCGCTGCTGGATATGAGGCTCAAGGGTTACGGTTAGGCCATTATCGGGATGACGGGGGGAACCGTCCTTGAGTTTTACCGCAAGGCCGTAGGCGCGGTGGAGATACCGGATTCACTTCCGGGAATATTCAAGACACGCATCCGTCGCGATTTTGCGCCGTAGCCTAACTCGCCAGAGTGGAGAACCAGATTCCAGTGGTGCGCTGACAGGGGTGTAACCCGAAGCTGTTGGTGCTGGCTGCAACGCCGTTCGGTCCGCAACATGCGAGGTCCCCACACCCGATGGAAACAAAAACCCAGACGCTGGAGGTTAAATTTTACCGCGTCGGCACCCTGCGTTACACCTTAGGCACGCTGGCCGTTGTTTTCACGTGGCTGCTCTGGGGTGACTTTTGCAACACCATCTATGGAACCCTGTTCGGTAACTTTCTGCCGCTGTTTTTGCACGGGCTAAAAGCATCCAACACGCTGATCGCATTTCTTAGCAATGGCGTCGGCGGCGCAACCAACATCCTTCTGCTGCCCAATATCAGCATCTGGAGCGACCGACACCGGGGGCGCTGGGGACGGCGGATACCATTTTTGTTCTGGTCGGCGCCCATCCTCACGGTCGACCTGATCGGCATGGGGTATACGCCGGGCATCGCCAACTGGCTGCACGGCGTGATCGGTCCCTTACACGGGATTTCCCCAACGGCCATTGCCCTGGCGGTGTTTTCAGCGCTGGTGCTGGTGGCGGCCGCTCTACAGATGGTTCTGATTAACGCCTACAACTTCTTACTGCGGGATGTGGTTCCGCAGGAGGTGATGCCCTGGTTTCTGATGTTGTTCCGGGTCGTGGGGGTGCTGTCTGGATTTTTATTTCAGTTCTTCTTCTTCCGCTATATTGTGGCCCATCCCAAAGTGCTTTGCATCGGGGTGGGGTTACTGTTTTTGACCTCGTTCCTGCTGATATGTTGGCGGGTGCGGGAGGGCGACTATCCGCCGCCACCGGCGCGCGCCGCGGGCAGTGTTGTGCGCAACGCGCTGTCTTCCTATCGGCGTTATTTCCGGGAATGCCTGTCCATTAGAATATATCGCAACTACATTTTCGTGTTTATTCTACTGCTGGCGGGCAGCGCCGCGGCCGGGGCCTTCGGCGTGTTGTTCGGCATCAAGACGCTGGGGATCAGCGCCGGCGCGTATGGAAAGATCGCCGCCTTAGGCACGCTGGTCAGCGGCGTGACCTATCTGCCGATGGGATACGTGTGTAAACATTGGCATGCGGTAGGGGTGAGCCTGGTGGCGCTGATACTTATGGCGCTGGGCCAGGCGGCGTGTTTTTTCCTGGTGTGGAACCAGACCGGCTGGCTGGTGTATTCGCTGGCCGCGGCGATTCCCGGGGTGGGCTGGGGGTTGGCGTCGTTTCTGGTGATGATGGAGCTGTTTCCGGCCGACAGCTTCGGTCAGTTTTCGTCGAGCTTAAATGCCATTGGCTATGGCAGCATGGTGGTGACGAGCCTGTTCAACGGACTGGCCATCGGCTGGCTGGGCGGCAGTTACCGGATGGCTTTCCTGCTGTCTTTTATTTTCCTTGCCGCGGCCATCGTGCCGATGGTTTGGGTTTACCGTGACTGGAAGCGTCACGGCGGTCCGGATCATTATGTCCCGCCGCTGCCGCCCTCGCGGGAGCATGAGATTCCTTTTTGATCCGCCCACCGTCGAGCAGGCGCTCTATCTTGGCCCAATCTTATCTCGGTGCTCGTCGGCGGCTTGCTGAGTGTGGGCGGTGCGGTTGCGACACCAATCGTGCGGTATCGCCTGAAGACCGGCCGGAGCCGCAAGGCCCTGGCGGGGGCGTTGGCGGGGGAATGTGTCGAATCGGTCGCCGGAGGAGGCGACTCGACAAGGCGAGTGGATGACTTGATGGCCGTCGTCTGGCACAAGTGCCGAAAGGGCCGGAGCCCAGCGGGGCGACAAGCAGTTATCCAGGAAGAACCTCACGCCGCCAGCCGCCTCTCGAATGCGACTGCCTTCAGCACCGCGGCTTTCGGCCGATCGTACCAATGCGCGACGACGTCCGCGTCCTGGCCCTCCGCCTGGTATGCCGCGGCCCACACCGCGGTCGGCACGCCCGCCGAAGTAATAATCGGGCGGCCCAAGGCGCGCCGGGGATCGATGACCACCGATTTATCCTTCTTGCCCAGCGGCCACCAGCACGCGGCGCCACCACCGTCACCAAACTCAAGGTCCGAAAGACTCTGAAAGAAATGGTTCGATAATCTTGCGCAGCGCCAACTGGAAGCTTTCTGGTTCAACCAAGGCACCTCTCCCGTGCGGCTTTGGCAGGTCCGCGTAGGTGTGGTACCCGCCCGTCTCGCGTGCTGGGCTATCGGACCGGTCCTTTCCGTAGCCCGGAGGTCGCCTGCGGCGACTGAACCGCGCGACGGATCAGGATCGCCCGTAGCGCCGACGCCCTCGTAGAGCCGACGCCCGCATAGCGCCGACCTGATCGTAGAGCCGACGCCCTCGTCGGCTGGTCGCTTGGCCGATGAGGGCATCGGCCCTACATGCCTTGGCCGATGGTGGCATCGGCCCTACCTAGCCCGGAGGTCGCCGCATTGCCATTATCCCGCAGGACGCTGGCTACAACTTGGGCATGGCTCGGCATAAGCCCGTGACCGGCGGCGTAGAACGACCCCGGCCTGGGCGGTGGGACCGAGACGTGATGGCGCCGTTGCCGCAGCCTTTAGCGTGCGGCCGGCGGAATTGGCAAACCTGAAGTTTCCGAGGATTGGTCATGAAAGTGAAATTTCTGAAAGACTACGTCGGTCACCCCAAAGACACGGTGATCGACTTGCCCGACGAGCAAGCTCGTCCGCTACTGGATTCCCAGGCAGCCGAGGCGGTCGCCGCCCCACCGGCGGAACTGGAGGAAGCCGTGGCGGCAATTCAAAAATCGATGAATGAGCAACTGGAAGCGGCTGTCCAGAAAATCACCGGCCGCGTGATCGAGCAGGTTTCGCAAGGACTGAAAAACGTGCGGCCCAGCTTGTCCGGGCAGGTTGGCAGTGGAGACTTGGTGGTCGGTGCGGACCGGGCGGAGTTGGACCCGACGGGGGGATTCCGGAATCTGGGCGACTTCGCGCAGGCGGTGCGCAAGCATTTCGCGTACAAGGCCACCGACGAGCGGATCAAGCGGATGGTGACGAAAGCCGACGGGATGGATGAATCCGTTCTGGCGGATGGCGGCGCCCTGGTGCCGACGGAATACGCGGATCAGCTGTATCGCGATGTGCTGCAGGAATCGGTGCTGTTCGAGAAGGCGCGGAAGTATCCGATCAACCTGGGCAACTCGCTGTTCATCCCGGTGCGCAACATGACGGAGCTGGGCAAGACGGCGGCTGCGGGGGGCTCGCTGGGGGCGTGGCTGAACGGGGATGGGGTGGCGATTACGCCGCAGAAGCCGGTGTACAGCCGGGTGCAGATGACGCTGAACCGCTGGGGCACGATTTTGCCGGTGACGGATGAATTGCTGGCGGACAACAACGTAGCGTTGGGGAATTTCATCTTCGACGAAGGTGGGATCGCCCTGGCGTGGGACTTGAACGATGCCTTCATCAATGGCACCGGGGTGGGGCAGCCGCAGGGCATTCTGAACAGCACCGCCCTGGTGACGGCTCCGGCGGATGCGAACCAGCCGGCGGGGACGATCAACTACGACAACCTGGTGAACATGAAGGCCCGGCTCTGGACGCCGCGGCCAGGGGACATGACGGGGGTGGTGTGGATCGCGAACCCGGATGCGGAGGCGCAGTTCGAGCAGCTCAAGGACGCGGCGGGTCGTAATCTGTACTACGCCGCGGGCACGATCCAGCAGTCGCCGCAGGCGCGGCTGTTCGGGTTGCCGGTGGTGTACAGCTACCACTGCCCGCAGGTGGGCAACGCGGGCGACATTATCCTGGCGGACCTGGGGCAGTATTTCGTTTCGACGAAGGCGGCCGGGGGGATCGAAACGGCGATGTCGATGCACCTGTACTTCGACGCGGCGGAGGTGGCGTACCGGATCATCTACCGCGTGGACGGGAAGGTGGCCCGGACGGCGGTATTGCAGGTGCCGAACAGTGTGAATACCCGCAGTGGATTCGTGGAGCTGGCGGCGCGCGGGGTCCTCAGTTAACGGGGCCAGGGTTGGTGCGGGCGGGAAGCAGGAGGCGCTTCCTTACGGGCGCGGCTCGGTAATTTGGGGGCGTTGTAACGGCTGCGGGATTGCGGTCCACGCGGGTAACGGCCGCGGGATTGCGATCCACGCGGGGGTAACGGGGGCGGGGCTCGGTAGCGGAGGCGGCAGGTCTGGAGACCTGCACCACAGAATTGCGATCCCTAGCGGGTAACGGCCGCGGGATTGCGATCCACGCGGCTGTGACGGGGCGCGGCTCGGCGACGCGGGCTAAACGAGACACCGGGCTGGCGCTGCTTCCTCCTTGGCGGCGCTGGCCCATCTTTTTTGCGGCGGCGACGGGATTGCGGTCGGCGCGGGGGTAGCGGGGCGCGGCTCGGTAGCAAAGGCGGCAGGTCTGGAGACCTGCACCACAGAATTGCGATCCACGCGGGGGTAACGGCCGCGGGATTGCGATCCACGCGGCTGCGACGGGGCGGGGCTCGGCGACGCGGGCTAAACGAGACACCGGGCTGGCGCTGGGCTCCGAAGCTCCCCAACCCCCGCCCCCTGGTCAAAGAAGAGAACCAGTCATGAGCCGCCAATTGCATCCCGGCTTTTCGGCGGCGGCGCGACATATCGCCCGCCACGAGGGAATTTCGGTCGCCGCCGCCTCGGCGATTCTGGCGGCCCGGACCCGACTCGCCTCGCCCGCGGCCCGCCGGGCGAATCCCCGGCTCAACCGCGTGCCGCGGCGCACGCATCGATAATCGTCCCCCGGTTTGGACGCTGCCGCAGACACCGCGAACCATGAATCACAAACTCAAAACCATGAACCAAAAGCTGGAAACCATAAACCAGAAACCCGGAACAATGGAACCCCATGTTGCACACCTTAGCCCTGGCTTCGCGCCTGCACGCCGACGGCTGGATGAACCTGTTGATCGACTGGGCGGTGATCGGCGGCTTTTGCCTGGCCTTGGCCGGCAGTGTGGTCACGGTCATCGGCTTCGTGGTCACGCTGAAGGTTACCCAGCATGATCACGCCCGCCGCCTGGTCCAGTTGGAAAACTCCCAGGGTGAGGCGGCCTTGAAAATGGAACGTATGGCCCGTGGCATTGCCGCGCTGTTGGAGCGAACCGCCCAACCCCAAGGTCGGAGGCGGAAGGATCAAGGACGAAAACAGAAGGTGAAAGGATGAACCATCGTTGCGGGTGCCGACCGTACGTGAAACCGAAAGGATGGAAAAGGGGCAAAACATGCTGTTGAAGACACCCACAATCGGTCTGGCTTTGTGCCTCGGCGTGGCGGCCTGCAGCCGCGCGCCGGTTCTCGTCGGCCTGGCCGATGTGACCCCGACTGCCCACACCCTGGCGGGGCAACTCGGCCACGCCCAGACGCTGAACCTTCAGGCGCGGCGCCTGGCGCGTACGTTGGCGCCGCCGACCTGGCGCCAGGCCGTTCCGGCCCTGCACACCACCTTGCATCGACAGCACCAAGTGCTAACCGCGGCCCAGTCATCGGTGGCCCAGTTGTCCCGGCTACTGCAGCAGAACCAAACCGCCGCCGCGGCCATGCAATCCGCCCTGGCCGCCGGCCAGGCGAAAATCACCGCGCTGCAGGCCGCGGTTCAGGCGGCGCGGACCGCCCGCGACCAGGCCCGGCAACGCTATCAGAACGCCTGGCTCGGCGGAAAGATGCATCGCTTGATCAACTGGATCATCGGCCTGGGGCTGCTGCTGCTGGTGCTGGATTTCCTGGCCTCCGCCTTTCTGGGGGTGGGATTTAATCCGTTGGAATGGCTCTTTGGTCTGGCCCGCCTGGCTCCAGCCGCCCATAGCTGACGCCGGCTGACCGTGATCCATCCCGCGTTTGGAAAGTGCTCTCCGTGCCAGGCGCTCAGGCCTGACGGTTGAGCCAGGATCGCCGCCGCGGTTGCTGAAAACCGAAAAACAGGCACCAGAAACGAAGTGGGAAGCGGCACGCATGAACCGTCCAATCCCTGCGGGCGGCGTTGGAGCTGCTAGAGCGCCGCTCTCGGGTCATTGGATAGTTGTAAGTTGAAGGAGTCACGTATGTTTATCGTAGGCATCGCCCTGGGGGTCTGCGCCGGCGTCGCCGGCGTGTTGGCCGTGCAGGCGCTGGTGGAGCACAAACGCTACGGAACAGTGGCCGGTGAGGACGTACGCGCCCTCAGCGCGCAGACGCAGCGGCTGATCGACCAGGTGCTCGCCGAGATTCGCAAACTCACGATGCATTCGTGAGCGGCGGTGATGAATATTCTCGTCAAATGGCCCACCCGCCAGCGCCCCAGACTATTCCTGGCGGCGCTGGCGCTGTGGCGGCGGCTGACCTCCGGCCGGCATCAGGTGCGTTATCTCGTTTCCACGGACGCCGATGACGCCACGATGCAGGCCCCCGCGGTGCGCGAAGCCCTGGCGGGGTGGCCCGACGTAACCGTCGCCGTAGGACCCGCGGGGCGGACCAAAATCCAGGCCTGCAACGCCGATTTGCCGGCGCCGTCCGCCGGCCCGGCCGATGTAGCCGCCCGCCTGGGCTTTCAGCCTGACGTGTTGGTGCTGGCCAGCGATGATATGCTGCCGCAACAGCCCGGCTGGGATGACCTGATCGCAGCGCAAATGGACACGTGGTTCCCCGCCCTGGATGGGGCGCTGCATTTCAATGACGGCTATCTGGGCCAGGACCGACTCATCACGCTTTCCATGCTGGGTTGGAACCTGTTCCGCCGCTTCGGATATCTTTACCATCCCGCCTACCGCAGCTTCTTCTGCGACAATGAATTTACGGACGTGGTGCGGCGGATCGGCCAATATCATTACGATCCGCGGGTGTTAATCCGCCATGCCCACATCGGCCGGCACCCGGACCCGCTTTATCAACGCAATGCCGGCGACTGGGCGGCCGACCAGGCCACTTATGCTCAGCGGCGGGCCGCCGGTTTTGGGCAATCCCCGCCGCTGCTAAGCCTTCTCATCGCCTCGCTGGAAAAACGGCGCGCGCTGCTGGCGGGCCTGGTCCACGAACTGCATCGGCAGATTTTCGCACACGCCGATCCGTGGGCGGTGGAGCTGCGCATCGACCGCGATGACGGCGCCCGGCCCATCGGCGCCAAACGGCAGGCCCTGCTGCGCCGGGCGCGGGGGCGCTACCTCTGCTTTATCGATGACGACGACATGGTCGCGCCAACGTACATCCATGATATTCTGTCCGCCCTGAGCGCGCGGCCCGGTGCGGATTGCGTGGTCTTCGCCGGTCGGTTGGAGGTGGAGGGGCGATACGTCGGGCCATTCGATTACTCCCTGGCCCACCGCTATTACCACCAGATCGGCCAAAACTATTTCCGCACGCCGAACCATTTGTGCCCGGTGCGGCGTGAATTGGCCCTGGCGGTGGGTTTCGCTCCACTGCGGCGCGGCGAGGATACCGACTACGCCCGGCGACTCTATCCGCGGCTGCGGACCGAGGTCTCCATCGACGTGGCTGCGCCGCCAGGCGCGCACCGGCCCGCCCCGGCGCCGGCCCATGCGGGCGGCCCGCGCAAAACCCTGTATTATTATCGCTTCAGCCCCACCGGCACGGCCACGCAAAGATAAACCGTCGCGGGCGGAACCTTATCCGCCCGGCCGGGCGGCTATAGCTTGGGCATGGCTATCTGCATCAAGGAAGACCTGCTGTCGCCGGAGCCGGTGCAGTGGAACGCCACGGGTTACCGCATCACCCGCAAGTTCCAGGTCACCGGGCTGGCCGCATATTCCCCCACCCTCCGGCCCCTGATGGCGGTGGCGGCCACCGACGCCACCACCGGATTCAGCATTCCCGCCATCGGCGCGGCGCACCCGGACCGGCCCGAGGCCGTGGTCCGGCATGTGCGCGGCCTGTGCCAGGGTTTCGATTGCTTCGACGTGCTCTGCGAATACCAATGGGACTTGTACCCCAGCGCGTATCTGAAAAGTTTCGACGCCTCCCTGGTCCAGGTGTTGCGGCATTACGACGCCTCCAACAACCTCGCCACCGTCACGTATACGCCCCCGGGCGGCACGCCGCAGACGGAAGTCGCCGATCTGCAACGCCTGATTCTTAACGCCACCGTTTCGTTTCATTTTTTGGAGACCGCGGATCCGGAGGCGTTAACCCTGGCGTATGCCGGCCTGGTGAATTCCGCCGTGTGGCGGAATTATCCGCCGCGCACCTGGCTGTGTCTGCCCATCACCGGCAGCACGCATGATGGCGCGTGGTACCGCAACACCTACAGCTTCGCCTACAACCCGGAAACCTGGGATGAATACGCGGTGTTCCGCAACGTGGATGGACGCATTCCGCCCGGCGTGGCCGGCAACATCGTCACCGACGGATCGAGCATGAACGGCAACGGGTGGGGCCGTTTTATTGTCTTTGGCCAGACCGATTTCAACACCGCGTTTCCTAATATCAAGTGATCCCTTCGATCCGTCGGGCCGGACGGAGCGAAGAAACAAGGCCCGCCAATTGATACCGCGGTTTTTGGACGGGGAAAAATAGTCATGCCCCAAACGCCCTTACCCGAATGGTCGGCCCGGGACGAACCGTGGCGGGAAATCGCCGGGCAAATCAATCGCATCGTTCGCCAGGTGAACACCGACGCCGCCCTCCTGGCGGGTCGCGGCCTGAAGGCAACCCGTTTGGCCGGAACCGGTGCCGCGCTCACGGCGGCCCGGGGCGACTGTCCGCCGGGGCTGCGGATGTTGGTGGTGCGCATCACCGCGGCCGAGGCTGGGGCGGGAAAGTACGCCGGGCACATTTTTTCACCGAACTGCACGGCCCAGGCGAGCACAGCTCTGTTTATGCCCGAGGGCATGATCGACAGCGCCAACAACAATGCGCTGGTTCTGAACTTGGCGGAAAACGGCCTGGCCTTACCGAACCGCCTGCTGTATGGCTCGTATCATGTGGGGGTGCACGTGGGCGTGACCAGCGAGTCCACGCCGCGGGCGATCGTGCTGATCAATGACCCAGGCCCCGTCATCTTTCCGGTCCAGGTAACACAGGACGGCGGCAGTGACGGCGCGGCGGCCTATCCGGCCAGTTGGACCTACGCCGTTTACGTTTTGGATCGATCCGTGACTTTGGGCACGCAGGTGCCGCTGGCGAGGCCGCGGCCCGTCGGAAGCATGATCTACCAGACCGGCGAGCCTGCCTTTGGCCTGGCCTTCGTGGACGCCGCCGGGGCGCTGCGGCTCTGGGATGCCGGGGAAGTGCCGGCGACGTAGGTGGGAACCGTTGCGCATCGGCTGGGCCACACGCCCAGAGGCGACAGAAAAACTTGTTTATGCGACAATGTTCACGCTGCGAAGACAGGGCCCCAAGATGATTCGTTTGATTGAAGCACTGAACTATCGATGCCTGCGTTATATTCGCCAGCCTCTCGACGCATTCCACGTGCTGGTGGGGCCGAACGCAAGTGGAAAATCAACGTTTCTTGACGTGCCCAATTTTATCTACACGATGTTCCAGTTCGGTTTGGACAAGGCCATAAAAGACCGAACGGACAACATTCTTGATCTGCTCTGGCGCAGCTCCGACAACGACACCGGTGACGCGCCGGCCTTGAGGCGGTTCGAGCTGGCGATCGAACTGGCGCTGCCGGACCAACGTGCGGTGCGTTACTGCGTGGCGGTCGGGCTGGACCAGCACGACGCCGTCGGAGTTCTACGGGAGGAGGTGCGGATACTGCAATCCTTCCCGGGGACAACGGATGTCGCCGTACCTGCCAGCATTTTCCGCGCGGAAGGGGAACTGATCTTTCCAGATGCCCACCTGCAGCTCAGCCCGGACCACCGGGCACGCCCGGACACCTTCTTCCGGCAGCTCATGGGGATTCCATTTTTACCGTCCACGGTGAACTACATCAGACCAATCATGGAAGCATTTATATCCCTTGTATACCTGGAAGCGGCGGAGTTGCGCAAGGCCAGCCCGCCCGGGGAGGGGATGGGCACGCGATGGAGTGGTGCAGGATTGGCCAATATGGTGGAGCACCTGAGAAAATTCGGCGGCGGGAAATGGCCCTATTGGCAGGCTCATCTGCGAACGGTTTTTCCCGGATTGGACTCGGTTCAGGTCCACATGCGCCCAGAAGATCGGAAACGGTATGTGGCGTTGCGAATGAAGGACGGCGCTGAATTTCCATCCTGGCTGCTTTCCGATGGGACGCTGCATCTTCTGGCGTTGACGATTCTGGCGTACCTTCCTCCGAGGCCGGGGATCAGCAGCTTTATGGTCGAGGAGCCGGAATCGCACCTTCACCCCCTCAACATTGAAGCCGTCATGCAGGCCCTGTCCTCCGTTTACGACGGGCAGGTTCTTCTCACCACGCATTCGCCGGCGGTTCTCGCGCTGACCGATCCGGGTCGGGTGCTGGTCTTTTCCCGCGATGTTCAGCAAGGTGCGGCAATTGTGCGGGGAAACCAGCATGCACGGCTGCGTGACTGGAAGGGCGAAGTGGACCTGGGAACGCTTTTCGCCGGTGGAGTGCTGGGCTGAGCCGGGGCGGTGAGGCATGGACGATCTTGTGGTTTTGGTGGCGGACAGAGACATGGAAGCCGCCATCCGTGGCGCCTTAAACAGGCCACGGGCATTGAGCATTCGGGGCATCCAATTCACACTGTACCGTCATCCACGACGTGATCCGGGTTGTCGGGTTGATGGGGCAAAATTTCTCCGCGCTTTGGCGAAACAATTCGCTCACGCCATCGTGATGTTTGACTATGAAGGCTCCGGAACGAAGCTGGGTGTGGAAGAGCTGGAGGCGACGGTCGAGGGCGAACTATCCAAGGAGGGGTGGGCGAGCCGGGGGGCGGCAGTGGTAATCGAACCCGAGCTTGAGGCATGGATATGGTCTGACTCACCCTGGCCCGCTGCAATCCTGGGTTGGCCAGGCAAAGAACCGGCACTACGCGTCTGGCTCGAGGGGAGGGGGTTCCTATCGACGGGGCAACTCAAACCAGCACGTCCCAAGGAAGCCCTGGAAGCCGCGTTGTTTGAGCTCAGGCGGCCGCGCAGTTCCGTTATCTACGGAGACTTGGCCAGAGCGGTGAGCCTGGACCGTTGCGTCGATCGCGCGTTTCTGAAATTCAAGAAGACCCTTCAGGCGTGGTTTCCTCTTGACAACACCTGACCCATTTAACCCCGGCTTCTATTCCCCCCAAACCAGTGCAGAGTTGAAACGTTCACACGGCCGCGGGGGCGGGTGATCCGGGCCGGGAGACGCCAGTTCAATGTTCCGGTTTCCGCCGGCCGGCCCCGCCGGTTCGGCGGGCGGGAGGAGTTCGGGATCGTCCGCCTGGCGGTCCAGGGCCAGTCCCACCACCAGGTAACGCAGCGCGTCGAGGGCGTGATCGTCGGCGCAGCGCGGCCGCGCCGGAGCGCCGTCCGTTCGCGGCACATATTGATACCTTTGTGCTTCGTCCAACAGTTGCCGGCAGGCGCTGGAAATTTGCAACCGTCCGGTCAGCAGGCGCGCCTCCACCCGGGCGATGCCCTCCATCACGCCGCCGGACCGCGCGGGGCGGCAGGGAATATCGGCATAGCGAAGTTCATGGATAAGCTTCGCAGCGCTGGGGTCGGCATAACACATTTCCACGCGCCAGCGTTGGGTCATGGGCCGCAGCCAGCGCACCAGGTCGGCCGTGAACGCGCGGGTTTCGTAAAACTCCCGCACCACGTACAGGCAGCCCTTTGCATCCAGCAGCCCGATCACCGCCGCCAGCGGCTCAACCCAGCCGTAATCAATGCCGGCGAAACCGCGCCACGCCGGTTCCGCGCCGCCTGGCCCGGCGCCCGCCGCCGGCCCATCTAATCGCCGCAGCGCCTCTGCGTCGGCCAGAACGTGCTCGGAAAAGCTGGGGTAGACCAGGCCCTCCGGCGCCGCCCACCGACCCTCCAGCAGCCGCTGGCGCCGCACCCCGGAAAGACACTCCAGCGTGGCCAGGTAGTTCCGACCGGCGGGTGTCCAGAGGCCGCTTGGGGCATCAAAGAATTGCGGATTGTCCTGATGCCGGCTGATCAGCCGCACCATCAAACCGGCTTCGGCGCGGCGGTTTAACCAGTGGCCGGGATGGGCCGGATTGCATTCGGCGATGGCCTGTTGGTACGGCATCACGCCGTTGCGCAGACGGGTCAGTAACTTTTCCCACCCCTCCAGGCTCAGCTCGGTGGCTTCGCAGGCCAGAAGCATGTCGTATTCGCTGGACATGACGCGGTCCGGGTTGTCCAAACCGCCCAGCACCAGTTCGGATCCATTGGCCAGCACATAACTGTGGCGATAGCCGCGGCTGGCGCCGGAAAGCATCGGATGGCCCGCCGGTATCACCTTGTCTTCCAGCGTGACCAAAATGGATTGGCTAAGACTGGCCCGGGTCTGGCGCACCAGCAAGCCCCGCATGCCGCGATACTTGGCCAGACACAAAAACAGTTTTTCCAGGGCGGCGCGGGTTTTGCCGGTGCCGGCGGGGCCTGCCAGAAGCACCTCCCGGTCGCGGACATAAAAGAGTTGTTCCGCGGCGCCGCGCGGCTCGTAGGGGCGTCCAGCGGCCTTCTTTTCCGCCGCTTCGCGGCCAGCGGTCGCTCGCTTTTCGCCCACCGGCTTGCCCGCCGCGCGCCGGCGAACTTGGCAGCTCGCGCGATCCACAGGAACAACGCCAACCACTTTCTCCACCGGGAATCCTCACCACGGGGGGCGGCCTGCCAGCACCGCCTTCGCGGCGGGGGGGACGCCCGCCCCCCAACCAGGCCGTCGTGCGGCGGGCGGGACGCCCGCCCCCCAACCAGGCCGCCGTGCGGCGGGCGGGACGCCCGCCCCCCAACCAGGCCGCCGTGCGAGATCG
>JAJYFE010000213.1 GCA_021785435.1 Planctomycetota bacterium | reverse complement strand
CTACCCCAAAAGGTATTTCGAGGAGTACCAGATATCTCCACGTTTGATTAGACTTTTACTCCTCCCCACAGGTCACGACAGACCTTTTCAACGGTCACGTCTAGCGGTCCTCCTGAAGCGGTTAAGCTTCATTCAACCTGCCCATGGGTAGATCACGTGGTTTCGGGTCTATCCCGCACGACTTAAACGGCCTGTTCAGCCTCGGTTTCCCTGCGCCTCCGGTCCGGAAGACCTTAGGCTTGCCGTGCACGATAACTCGTCGGCCCATTATGCAAAAGGTACGCGGTCAGGCCAGGATTATCCCCTTGCGGGAACAACCCAGTCGCCCTCCCACGGTCTGTAGGTATACGGGTTCAGGTGCTTTTAACTCCGCTAGCAGCGGTGCTTTTCAACATTCAATCGCCCTACTGGTTCACTATCGGTCGTGCAGGAGTATTTAGCCTTGGGCGGTGGTCCGCCCGGATTCACGCGGGATTTCACGAGTCCCGCGCTACTCTGGAACCTCTAGAGGCTCTGCGGTTTTCTTCTAAGGGGCTTTCACCCGCTATGGCTCGCCTTTCCAGGCGCTTCGAATAACCGCGCGGCTCTCACCTTGAGGCCCGCAACCCCGGAGTTACCCCCGGTTTGGGCTTTTCCGCGTTCGCTCGCCGCTACTGACGGAATCGATTTCTCTTTCTTTTCCTGCAGGTACTTAGATGTTTCAGTTCCCTGCGTTCGCTCGCACCCGCCTATGCATTCAGCGGGCCGTATCTGGGTTTCCCCATTCGGTCATCTCCGGATCATAGCCTGCTTGCCGGCTCCCCGAAGCATATCGGAGGCTGCACCGACCTTCTTCGCCTCTGCACGCCAAGTCATCCACCGTACACCCTTAGTAGCTTGGCCACCTTGACTTTACACCGTCGCCAACTCTGCGCCGCGGTACGAAAAAGGTTTTGCAACCTTTACCCACCGGACGACAAAGCCGGAAAAGTTGTTGCGCCAAGTTCCCGCCGCCAATGCGGCGGGCCAAGCCACCTGAGTAACTTTTCGCATCCACTTCGGCGTGGATGCTTATGGTTTGGCACTCTTGACCGCGCAATACCAGCGAATAGGAACCGCCGATTTTCCTGGAAGGATTCCCGGAAAATCAGAGCAACTCCCGCCGCCCGCATTGCGCGTTTGAGCTTCGATGTGGAGTTATTTTTAACCACATCACGCAATCTTCACTTGTCAAAGAACACCGCGATCCAAAAATCGGATTGCGGCGCCCCATCAGCGCGGTCCTGGGTCAACATGGCCCTCCACCGCTGAGTGGGCGTTGAAATCCGTATTTTTGTTTTTGGGGTTCGGCCATCGGAGCACCGCCGACGGCCCCTTGGAGTTGGGAATCCGATCCGGCGGGATTTAACCGAGGCCAGCCACCACAACCACGTTCGGCAACAACCGTCTCCTTCGCTACGGCCACCTGGCCGCCCCTGCTTGCTTGTTCCGCTCAGGTCAGGGCGGAAATAAGCCCATCCGTCTCCACCTACTTTTTATTATACACATCCCGCCGCAGCTGTCAAGCGAGCCGCAGCGACCTTTACTTCACGTCCTCCGCCATCCAGAAGTCGGCATGTTAGCACCGCTTCATCGCCGTGTCAAGTGCTGCAAATTTCCGCTGCGAACTTACGGATTCCGATAGTGTCACGCACCGACGCCGGCAAACGCGGCCAGGCGATCCAAGCCTTGGTTGATGTTGTCCAAACTGGTCGCGAAGCTTAAGCGCACATGATCGGGGAAGCCGAAGTCGTTACCTGGCACCACCGCCACGTGGGCCTCTTCCAACAGCACGCGACAAAATTCCACGGCGTCTTTGGCCTTCACCTGGGCTTTACCCAACGGACGCCCCAGCAGACCCGCGATGCCGGGAAAAGTGTAAAAGGCACCGGTGGGCCGCACGCACGAAATACCCGGGATGGCGTTAAGCCGCCGCCACATCAACTCGCCGCGTTGTTCAAAGGCGCTCCGCATCGTTTCCACCTCCTGCTCCAAGGCGGGATTCTCCAGCGCTTCGACAATGGCAGGCATACAAAAGCTGGTGATATTGCTGGTCATCTGGCTTTGCAGCTTGTTCATCGCCGCGATTAGCGGCGCAGGCCCCGCCGTATAGCCGATGCGCCATCCGGTCATGGCGTAGGTTTTGCTCAGGCAGTTGCAGGTAATGGTGCGATCTTTCCAGCGCGCAAAATCCAGCGCCGCCCATGAACACGTCTCTTGACCGCCGAAAAGAAGCCGTTCATAAATTTCATCGCTGCACACCCAAATTTCCCCGTGCGGCGCCAGTACCTGCGCCAGGGCCGCCAGCTCCCGCGGATGGTAGGTATGTCCACCGGGATTGCTCGGCGAATTGATGATGAACATTCTGGTGCGTGGGGTAAGCGCGGCGGCCAGTTGCGGCGGCGTGATTTTGAAATCGCGGGCCGGATCGCCCCGGACGATTACCGGCTTAGCCCCGGCCAGTTTGATCATCTCTGGATAGCTTACCCAATAAGGCGCCGGCAGAATCACGTCGTCGCCGGGATTGAGCACGGCCATCATGGCCACATACAACGAATGTTTTCCGCCGACGGAAACAATGATTTGTTCGGGTGGATAAGGCAGCCGATTGTGGCGGGCGAGTTTCGCGGCAATGGCCTGCCGCGCTTCCGGTGTTCCGACGGTTGGTTCATATTTAGTTTTTCCGGCATGCAAGGCGGTGATAGCCGCCTGCTTAATCGCCGCCGGCGTGTCAAAATCCGGTTCACCAGCGCCGAAACTGACCACGTCCACGCCCTGGCGGCGCAGCTGCTTGGCTCGGGCCGTCACCGCCAAGGTGATGGATTCGGCAATAACCTCAAGACGTTGCGAAAGTTGCATATAGCACGCCTCCATATAAAGCCACGACCGCCAGTGGCGCCGTTATCCGCTGACCACGCCACATACGGATCTCACGGACGCCTTTTCACCGAAAGAACACTCGTCCATGCCCTGTGGACACTCGCCAGAGGCGAGTCTTCGCTCAGCGAGGCGCGTCTTCGACCTGCGGATGATGAAAACGGCGAGCCCCTGCATAGCCCCGCATCGGGATCGAGGGTGACGTCTCCGAAGGCACCCATCCCGGCGATTTTCAAGGCGGGGATCTGTTTGCCGGCAAAGCCTACGCCGACTCTGTAACCGCGAAAAACGCTTGTATATCCGCCTTGAACCGCAGGAATATTGATTCACTGTCCCGCCCCAACGGACGCCTGCTTTCCCAACGCAGGTCGAACGTGCAGGCATGGCGAAACAGATGTCGGAAACACCGGTATTGGCCAAGCCGCTCACCCCATTCGGCCGATATCACCGGTGGCCGTGGAAAGCCGGGCTTCGTAGCCACGTCCAGCAAGTCGCGGTGCCAGAACTCCCCTGATGGTGCTCCACCTTCAATCTCCATGGCGAGGCGCTTTAGGATATTCTCGGCACCGTTGTAAAATGGGTGGAGCATGGCGGCGAGCGCGGAAAGTTCGACCGGCTCTGGATGTAATTCGAGCGATTTTTTCGCAAGCGCACAATGCGTCTCCAACCAGTGCTCCAACTGCGCAAACTCAATCCCCACCTGTTCAAGAAGCTTACCCCACACGCCGCAATTCCCTCGCCCCTTTCAGGTAGCGCGTAAACGGGTTCTCGTGATCCAAAATGACCCGATCCAAGGAGCGGGGCAGAACGCGTTCCGCTTGCCCCATCGCGCGAAAAAAACGGCTGGCGGAAGCCCGACAACAGCGAGGTCCCCATCAGAGCCAGGGCGGAGGTTTCCCATGGCCGCCGAGCCAAACACGTACACCTCCTCGGCCCCAGCAGCCTTCAGTGCATGCGCCGCCTGGTCAATTAGCCCTCCAATTTTCGCGGCCATAGCCTTATCTCCGATGATGCCGATCGCGGCTGGCCATGCTACTCCCATGGATTATACCATCCGCACCGTGAACCAGTAGCGCTCCCCGGGCGCGCCCAGCGATTCCGCAGGGCGGGTCGCTAAAACCGACAGGACAGCGGGTTGGGCGGTTTTGAGGCCAGAGGCAGATTCGCAGGGGCGTTTTTC
>JAJYFE010000085.1 GCA_021785435.1 Planctomycetota bacterium | reverse complement strand
GATTGGACATCCGTTGGTTCCTCGCTTTCCGTAAGAAAAGCGAAGAGCCTACAAACGCCTGGCACCATCCTAAAAGTGGCTGGTTTTCACCCGCCCATAAGTGGCTGCATTTGCCTACCCGCTGACACCTGCCGGGAACGGGTGTACTACGCTCATAACCCGGAGGCCGCAGGTTCGAATCCTGCCCCCGCTACTTTGCAAGCAGGGGGGCCTTCCTTCGCGCAGGCAGAGCCCCAAGCACCGTGGTTTCACCGCTGGAAAGGCCGACAATTCCGTGCGTCGGGCTACCTTCCAGCAAAGTCATTCCGCGTGGCGGCTTAGCTGGCGGCTGTGGACTCTCTACCGGCCGGTGGGCTGGCCGGCTCGCTAAGTAGCCGTTCCACCGAGGAAAACAGGCGGTCCATGCGGAAGGGTTTATTGAGGTAATCCTCCACCCCGAGCGATTCGGCATAGGTTTTGTGCCGGGTGCCGAGGTTGCCCGTGATCATAATAACCCGCGGCTTGGCGCCCTTGGGCTTGCGGGCCTTGATCCGTTCCAGCACCAGGAAACCACTGCGTTTCGGCAGCATCATGTCGAGGATGATCAAATCCGGCTGATCACGCTCCGCGACTTCCACGGCGGTGTTGCCGTCGGAAGCGGTCAGAATCCTGGCGCCGGTGGTTTCCAAGGCACTGGTCAGGATGGTGACCACATCGGCATCATCATCGACCACCAGAATGGTTTTGTCTTTGAACGCTCCGGTCATGGCAGGTCCTCTTTAAGCAAAAAGTAATCCTTGTGATGATACCGCACTCATGGCATATGCTTGATTATAGCGTCGGCAAACTGGCTGCACTTAACTTCGCGGGCGCCGCTCATCAGGCGGGCGAAATCATAGGTCACGATTTTTTCCGCAATGGTTCGCTCCAGCGCGCGCCCGATCAGGTCCGCGGCGTCCTCCCAGCCGAGGTGCTCCAACATCATGACGCCCGACAGGATGACGCTGCCTGGATTGACCTTGTCCTGGTTGGCGTATTTCGGTGCGGTGCCATGGGTGGCTTCGAAAACGGCGTGGCCGGTGCGATAGTTGATATTGCCGCCGGGGGCGATGCCGATGCCGCCGACCTGGGCGGCCAGGGCGTCGCTTAGATAATCACCGTTGAGATTGAGCGTGGCGATGACGTCAAATTCCTCCGGCCGGGTGAGTACCTGTTGCAGAGTGATGTCCGCGATCACGTCCTTGATCACCAGACCCGCGGGCAGGCGACACCAGGGGCCGCCGTCGATAGGCGTGGCGGCATATTTTTCCCTGGCCAGCTGGTAGCCCCAGTCACGAAAAGCGCCGGAGGTGAATTTCATGATATTGCCCTTGTGCACCAGGGTGACGCTTTTGCGTTTATGGGCTAGGGCATAATCGATGGCGGCGGCGATGAGGCGCTGCGAGCCTTCCTTACTGACGGGTTTGATGCCGATCCCGCTGCTTTCGGGAAACCGGATTTTGGCATAAGCCTGGGGAAATTCCTGTTTCAGGAACGCCAGCAACTTCCGCGTCTCAGCGGATTCGGCGGGCCATTCGATGCCGGCGTAAATGTCCTCCGTATTTTCGCGGAAAATAACCATATCGACGGCTTGGGGCCGTTTCACCGGGCTGGGAACGCCCTGGAAATAGCGTATCGGTCGCAGGCAAACGTACAGATCAAGTTGCTGACGCAGGGCTACGTTCAGGGAGCGAATGCCGCCACCGATGGGGGTGGTCAGCGGCCCCTTGATGCCGACGAGAAAATATCGAAAGGCCTGGACGGTATCGGCGGGCAGCCAGGCCTGGGCATCGCCTTCCGCGGTGCCGGTTTTAAAACGGTCGAACGCCTTTTGGCCGGCATAGACCTCCATCCAGGCGATGCGTCGCTGGCCGCGATAGGCCGTTTCCACCGCCGCGTCAATGACGCGCCTCGCCGCCCGCCAGATGTCCGGACCGGTGCCATCGCCTTCGATGAATGGAATGATCGGTCGATCCGGTACCTGCAGCTTCTGATCGGCGCCCATCTGTATCCGCTGGCCGTCGGAAGGGACGCTAACGCTTTGGAACCTGGGAACGCTTGCAGTGGTCATTTGTCCTTCGCCAAAATCCTTCGCAGTCTCTACAATAATGCCCCGCCGCCGGGTGTACAAGCCTGTGCGGATACACGCTGGCGGCAGCGATGATCGTGGCCCACATAAAGGAATATTAAATGACGGCCAAAATTTATCTGGATAGCCATTGGAACGTCGGCTCGATTGATCGGCGCATTTTCGGGGGATTCCTGGAACATCTGGGGCGGGCGGTGTATGAAGGGGTGTATGATCCGGCCAGTCCCCATGCCGACCGCAACGGATTCCGGCGGGATGTGATCGAGGCCTTGGTCCATTTGCGGATGCCGTGCATCCGCTATCCCGGCGGGAATTTTGTCAGCGCCTATGACTGGACGGACGGTATCGGGCCTAAAGAACAGCGGCCCCGCCGGCCGGAATTCGCCTGGCGCTCGATTGAAACCAATCAGTTTGGCACCGATGAGTTTGTCCAGTGGTGTCGGGAACTTAAAACGGAGCCCATGTTGGCGGTGAACCTCGGCACGGGAACCATCGCGGCGGCGGCGGGACTGGTGGAATACGCCAACCTGCCCGGCGGAACCTACTGGGCGGATCGGCGACGAGCGAACGGCCACGCCGAACCGCACCGGATCAAGCTCTGGTGTCTGGGCAATGAAATGGACGGGCCCTGGCAGGCTGGCCATGTTCCAGCGGCGGTTTATGCCCAGCGGGCCTTGCAGGCCGCCCGGTTGATGAAGGGAATCGATCGGGATATTCTCACGGTGGCGTGCGGCTCGTCGGGACGCGGCATGCCAACCTATCTGCAATGGGACCGCGAAGTGCTGGAATTCTGCTGGGATGCGGTGGATTTCATTTCCGCGCATCGTTATTCGGACAATCGGGAAGGCCCGGCGCATTTCCTGGCGGAAGGCGTGGAAATTGACCGGATTCTGGCTGACTATCGAGGTTTGCTCGATTTTGTCCGTGGTCTGAAACACAGCCAAAAGCGGATTTATCTGTCCTTCGATGAATGGAATGTCTGGTATAAAAACCGGGAAATGGACGGTCGCTGGACCGTGGCTCCGCACCTTTTGGAAGAGATTTACAATTTGGAAGATGCGCTCGTCTGCGCCCAGTATCTGATGAGTTTCTTACGCCATGCCGATTTGGTAAAAATCGCGTGCCTGGCGCAGATTACGAACGTCATCGCACCGATACTGACGCGGCCGAACGGCCTCCTGATTCAGTCCATCTATCATCCGTTTGAGATGATTTCCCGGCTGGCCCATGGCGTGGCGCTTCAGCCGGCGATTGATTCCCCCGTTTATAAGGCCGGATCGCGCGGCGAAGTACCGCAGTGTGATGCGGCTGCGACCTTGGATCCGGAAACTGGCGCCATAGGAGTCTTCGTTGTCAACCGCGCTGTGGAAGGTGAACTGGAGGTCGAGGTTATTTGCGCCGACCGGCGGCTTACGGAGATGAAGGAAGGCCGGTTGCTAAGTGGGCCGGATTCCAAGCAAGCCAACACCTGGGAGAATCCGAAGGCGGTCACGCCAACCAGGGCCTCGGCCCGGCTGCAGGATGGAAAACTGCACCTGCGTGTCCCCGGACCGGGCTTTTGCGCCGTGGGCCTGGGCAGCGCAACACGGTAGGTCAGGTGGTTTCCAGGACAAAATTCAGCGCGCGGCGGCCGCTAAGGGCGGGAATTTTTTTGCGCCACGGGCCGTACAATCGGTCGAATGGACAAAGGCTTTTGAAGGCGCAAAAGCGACAGGCAGTCACAGAGTTCAGGCGGTAGGGGTTCGGGGCAATCACGCCGCTGACGATTTGTCGGGCCAGGCTGGCGATCACGGTTTCGGCGAGTTCCAGCAGCTGGCGAAAGGCTTCCGGCGGCACCCCGTCGTGGCCGCTGGGATGCGGTGTGCCATCCTTTTTCAGACGGGCATGGAACCAGGCGCTGGTGCCGCCGCTGCCCAGAGCCGGGTCGAGCCGGTTCAGTTGCTCGTCATCGAACAAGCCGGCGGGCTTACAGGCCTTGTAGAAGGCGTCATCGGCGGGCGAGGCATCCGGGGCGTCATTGTCTTGGGGCGTAACGGTTTGATAAAAGGCACCGCAGGGGACCAGCGGCCCCATAGCCGGCGCCGGCCCCCGGCGCACCGCCAGCAGATAGCTGACCAACTGCAAATCCAGACCCGCTTGCATCTGGACGGCGTTAAAACGCGGCGTGGCGGCGCGCTTGTAATCGATGACGACGGCGTAGCCGGCCGGGTCGGCGTCGAGACGGTCGATTTTGCCGTTAAGCTCGGCCTGGCGGCCGCCGCCGAGTTCGACACGCCAGGCGGGCAACGCCATGCGGCCGGCCTGAGGTGGGCGATGCCGGGGTTCCCCGAACGGTATTTCCACGCCCACTGGACGCAGGGCGTTGCCCGCGGCGGCGCGGCGCTGGGCTTCCAGGACCACCTCCAATTGACGCCGCAGCGGGCGCAACATCGCCTGTGTCTCCGGCTGACTCGCGAAAAGTTCCGAGGGCAGAGCTTGCGCCTCGCCATCAATCATCGCGCTTAACCGGGCGGAAAGTTCTGGCGGTGGGCTGCCATCCGCGGCGCTCGGCCAGTGTGGCCAGAGGGGGGCAACCGTCGGGCCGGCCCGGGGGGAGGGCTGGGGATTTTTGATGGGAGTTTGGAGATCTGGAATTTCCAATTTGACCTTTGAGCTATCCGATTTCAGATTGGAACTTTTGGTTCGTGGCGCCGCGGTGACCTGGTCCTGCTGCAGGTCGCGGATTACACCCGCATAGAACCGTTCCAGGATGCGATGATAAAGCTGGCCCAGGCCGCGGGGATCCAGAGCTAATTCGCAGCGCTCACGCAGAGCCAATTGGTAGGAGAAAAAATGTTGCAGGGGACAGGCTGCGAAAGTTTGCAGTTGGCTTACCGACAGCGATAGCGGCCCCGTGGTCATGGCGGCAATGGTGTCCGCCGCCAGAACTGGATCCGCCGCGGTCCTTCGATCCGGCCCGGCGGGTTGCGGCCCTGCCGGCCCCACATACTGTCGCCACGGCCGGACCAGCGGATGGCTTTGCGCCTGCAGCCATTGGCGCGCCGTGGCGATCTGGCGACGGTTTATTTCCCGCTCCGTTGCGCCGGCGGATACGGGCGGGACAGCGTCGTGGCCGGCGCCGGCAATGCCCTGGCGCCCTCCCCAAGGCGGCGACACGCCCCCCGCCGGTCCTTCACCGGCTTCGGCGACGAGCACCGCTTCAACCACGTCGCGCACGTCCGCGGCATAACGCAGATCAAACCGCGTGGCGAACAAATTCTTCGACGCTACACCGGGAAGCTGTTTTAACCGCTCCAGGTACGGCGAAGGCGTGTGGCGGCGGCCTTGTCCGTCCGTGGCCGGCCAGCTGACCACCAACGCCCGACTGGCGCGCGTGAGGGCCACATAGTCAAAGAAGCGATTTTCCAGCAGCGCCGCGGCGCTGTCGGGATGAACACCGCCCGGCGTGTGCAGGTTTATCCGCCGGCGTTGTTCATCATCAAACATGGGATCTTCCGGCGCCAGGTGCGGCAACCTGGTTTCCACTGCGCCCAGCAGAATGACCACCTGCAATTCGGGATGTCGCGAACGATCCGCCGAGCTGATGAGCACCTGATCGAGAACGGGTGGAATCAAGCCCAGCGTGATGGCGGAGAGGGTATGACGCAACAGGTCGCCGAACTCGGCGGCGGTCATGGTTTCATGGGGCAGGAAATGCCTGATGGCGGTGAGCAATTCCAGACATTGCCGATAGGCTTGTTCGTGAATTTGCGCCAATTCACTGCGGCCTTCGACCCGGGCCGCGTTCATCCAAGCCTGCAGCGTTGCGCGGACCCGGAGGCGCGTCAGCAAATCCAGCAGGCCGGCGGCGAATTCGCCGGCGGTCCGGCTGGGGCCGGCCGCTGACGCCGCCTGTTCGCCGGGCCGTATCCACGCTCCTAACGCCGCGTGCAAAGCCATGCGAGCCCGGTTCGCCGCGGTCATTTCCTCCACCTGCCGCGGATTCGCTTCCTCCGCCTCGGGATCACTGGGCCAAACCCGCCAGGACCAGGATCGGCTAAGATCGTCACCGTCGACGCCATGGCCCAGCATGTAATTTTCCAACGCCCAGCCGTCCTCGGCTGTAATACCCGCCAGGGAAGTTTTAACGAAGGCCAGAACATCCTGGCGGGCGTAGCGCCCTGCCACCAGGGTGACCGCGCTACGCAGCAACTCCACCAGCGGATGATGGGCCAGCGAACGGCGGCGATCCAGGAAGAATGGAATCTTACGGGCGTCAAAGATGCGTCGCAATGGCTCTTCGTAAGCACCGGGATCCGTAAGGACCAGGCCGATATCCCGGTAGCGCAGACCGCGGAACGTCAGCCGCTGGATATACCGGGCGGCGGCGAGCACTTCCGCTTCCGGACTTTCGCAAGACCAGATTTCAACCGCCTCGGTTTCCATGGCGGGTGGCGAATGGCGAGTTGACAGGTGAGATTGGGCAGCGGACCGGGCTTCCCCGGACCCGGCGCCGTCCGCGTCGAAAAGCCGGCGTTCCAGTTCCGCCAGGACCGGCCGCTGAAACCGATGGAACTCGGCCAGATAAACGGGCGGCGCAACAGCCGCACCGGCCTGCCGAAAGGCCTTAAGTAACCGTTGGTAGAGCGTTTCCGTGCGATAGAATATGCTCATTTCATCGGGCGCAAGAGTGGGATTCATCATGGCGGCGGCGGCGGGGTCGGCCAGCAAGGTGATGATGACCGCAGGGCTCTGGCGGGCAATTTGAGCGAGCAACTCGATTTCCAGCATGCTAAGGGAACTGAAACCATCCACGAAAAAAAGGCTTTCCTCCAGGATCCGCTGCGTTTTAAGCCGCGCCGTGAGCAGTCTTGGCAAGACGTTCGGATCCAGGCCTTGGGACGCGGCCCGGTCGGTGAATTTTTGCAGGATGGCGGCCAGGTCGCGCAGCTTGTTTTCCAGCGCCGGATCGTCCGTGGAATTCTGGCTCAGCCGGTTGGCCAACGCCCGCAGCGATTCGGGCGTGTGGCCGCTGGATACCAGTTCCGCCAGGATACTGTCCAAGGCTCCCACAAAATCGGGCCGTGCCGCGGGGGCGCGAAAAATGGTCAACTCACAACGGCATTGCCGCACCGCCTGCGCCAGCAGCAATAGCCGCGATACGGGCGTCAATTCGTTGTGAATAGGCAGGCCCAGGTCCGTAGCTAACAGCCGGCACAAGCGGCGAAAACCGGTGACGCGCACGCGAAAAGTTCCGGTCAGGCGAGGGTCCGCCAGCAGGCGGCGCTGCGACATGAAAGACGCCTGCTCCGGGGTCAGCCAATACAATGGCGGCCCCAAGGGGTTCGCCACGGCCTCCTGCACCAGCTGCTCCAGACCGTACTGGGTCTTACCCGTCCCCGCCCGACCGATCACGAAGCGTACTGCCATACACCTATTCTCCGACTTGACGCGGCCTGCGCCAAGCTCGATTGCCGCTGATTTTGCGGAATGCCAATAGCCGCCAACTAAGGCCGGGTAGCCATCCTGTTCCTGCGGGCATTCGCTGAGGCGGGTTTTCAACCCGCGGACGATGAAAACTTTGCCTGTGGTCCCCGACGGCATAAAATACTGCATGACTTACGGAACGGAAGGAGCCGACGATGCGCAACAAAGTGTGGCGACATTTCGCCACGGCCTTTCTGGCGGCATCTCTGGCGGTGGGGTTAAGCGGGTGCGCTGACGAACTGGATAATCCAGCGACACCCGACGGTCGGCCGTTGCTGAACGATCAGGTCGCGGCGGCGGTTGCCTACTTCAAGCAGGCCAATCCCGCGGCCGCTTCGTTGTTTAACAGCTCCGTCGGCTATGCGGTTCTGCCGAACGTGATCAATTTCGGCCTGATCATCGGGGGTGCCGGTGGATATGGAGAGGTGTTTGCTGATGGGAATATGATCGGCACGTGCCAACTCGAGCAAGGATCCATCGGTGGCCAGATCGGTGGACAGGAATATACCGAATATATCTTCTTCCAGAGCCGCCTGGCCCTCGACGATTTCGAACACAACGAGGCATCATTCGACGCCCGGGCCAGCGCCGTGGCCGCTGTCGCCGGCGCGGGCAGCGCAATCAATTACCAGCCGGGGGTAATCGTCTATGTGAAACCAAGGGTGGGGCTGATGGCTCAGGCGGCGATCGGGGGGCAACAGTTCCAATATTACCCGTTGCCCTGACCGCTCGTGACAGCTTTTTAGATAGTGCCGCCGTCCGCGCCGCTTTCGTGCAGCGCCGACAGGTTGCCCGCCGTGGGAATCCCGGCGGGGGGGCGGTCCGTCCCCGCTGTTAACGCCCCGCCGCGGGGCGGAGGGCCCAGCCCGAGGTGGGCCGATTGTGGCGCGACGCCCGCTGCCACTACCCGCCTGGCCTTTAACCATCGCCACAGCCCGCGGATCCGGGGGCGACAAGCCCATTGAAATCAACCGCTTGCGCCGTTACGATTGTCGCGTCCCTGATCTCGTTCGGAAGCAAGGGTATATGCCCGCGACTGCCGCCATGCCGGGAGAACTTATCACTTCCCTGGAAGAACTGCGCGCGGTTTTAACACGCATCGACGCAACCCAGGCCGAGGAAATTGAACGTGTCGCCAGCCGGTATGCGTTCCGCGTGCCGCGGTTCTATGTGGAGAATGTTCTGCGTAACGATCCGGCAGATCCCTTATGGCCGCTGGCCATTCCAGGACAGGTCGAGTTGCAGGATGCCGGCGAAGAGCGGTGGGACGCTTTTCAACTGCCCCGGCGGGTGGTGGATCATCCGCGCTGGATTCAAAAATACCGCTATGAAGCTTTGTTACGCGTGACGGATTTTTGCAGCGGCCTTTGCCGCTATTGTTACCTGAAGAACCGGGACGTGGCGCCCGGCTGCATTTCGCATGGTGAAATCGATGAGATCTTCGATGCCGCGGAGCAATCGCCGCAGCGCGGCGAACTGCGCGAACTGATTCTAAGCGGGGGCGACCCCCTGGCGGCGCCGGGGGCCATTCTCGGGCATTTCGCCGAGCGCATCGACCGACTCAATCGCACCGTGCCGCGGCGGATCACCGTGTGCATCCACACCCGCGATCCGGTCTGGTATCCGGGGCGAATCTTGCAATCGGCCGCGCTGCGGGAAGCGCTACGGCGCCTGGCGCCGAGTTCCTACATCCTGCACGTGGTGCATCCGCGGGAAGTCACCCCGCAACTGCACGCGGCGCTGCAACTACTCAGCGAACTTGGCGGCGCGCGGCGCCCGTTGATGCTCACGCAGCACCCGCTATTTCGGGGCGTCAACGCCGACGCCGCTATCATCACCGATCTGTACGACCGCCTCGACTCCGGGCCTGTGGTCGTGAAACCCTATTACCTGATTCATCCCTTCCCCGATGGCACGCTGCCCCAGCACCGGCTGACCTTGCGGGAAAGCCAGCGGATTCTCCGCGAACTGGCCGCGGCGCCGGGAACCCGCGTGCCGCTGCTCACCGTGCCCACTCCGATGGGCAAGTGCGTGATCGGCCCCTATGATCCCCTGCCGGATGAGGGCGGGTACCACCTGCTGCATACCAAGGACGGCGTGCCGGTGCGCTATTCCACCGGCCGGGTGTATAATCCACACGAATCGCGCTTAAGCATCCCCTTGGCGCCGACGATCAACGGCGTCGAGTTTGGGTAGCTGAACTTTCCGCGCACGGGCAGCCTCCCGGCTATGCTTGGGGGGCGTGTGGATTTCATAGCCCTCTCGATAGTCATCGGGATGAGCGCGGGGCTATGGCTTGCTGCGGACGCCCACCGCCCGTCGCTTACACTGCGGGCGATGAAGCATCCCGCCCCAAATTCTTACGATAGCAATACCGTAGCGGCCAATAATGAATATGCCCGGTGCTAAGTATCCCGCTAGGATGACGACTTACCGGTCGCGGGCGGGTGGCACGCCCCCAGGCTTGGGCGAGTGGCTAACCGCGGTGGGGTTGTGGGTCGTGCTGGGAATGGCTCCCGTGGTGGCCGCCACCGCCTCACCGGCGACGCGGCCCACGCTGACAATCAGGCTGGCTGCGCCGACGCTAAATATGGCCCGGCACGAATTCTCCCTTCCCGCCGCATTCTGGAACGAGCACTTAACCAACTGGCTGGATGTCGCGCTCTGCGGGCGGCCCAGTAACTTCCTGCATGAAACGGTTTTAAGCGTTCAGACCACGCGTCGCATTATGCGCCGGGCGTTCGCCCGCATCGGTTATCATCCCGCCACCCAATGGGCGCCCAATCCGGAAGATTTTTCCGCGCTTCGCGGCCAACCCGTGCTGATCCTCGTACGGTTCACCTGGCGCGGAAAGCGGCGTGTTTTTCTGCTTGATGAGTTGATCAGCTTTCGCGGTTGGCATACCTCCATCGGCCCCTTTGGCTGGGTATACCTGGGCACGCCCAGCCCGTTTGAAGTGCCGGCCCGAATCCGCACCGCGCACGGTGGACAACGCATTGCCCCCGACGCCATCCTGCTGGACGATCCCCAGATCGCCCTGCAGTTTCGCGGCATTATTCATCGCTCGCAGGCGCTGCTGGAGCATCCGCTCTGTTTCGATAACTGGATTTATCCCAACCTCCGCTACTACCGCAACACCGCCGTGCTGCCATGGAGCGTATTCAACAGCAATGGCAAAATCCCCGTGACGGTGACGTTCCGACGGGTGTCGGAAGTTCAGTTTTTACAGGCGGCGGCGAAATATTGGCATGACCCGCGGGAGGCGGCGTACATTCGCCGACAATTGCCGGTGGCGGCCCGGCTGGACCAGGCCCGCCGACAGATCTGGCGCCTCGAACACGCCGGGCGCCGACCTTGGAGTGATTGGCGCATCGGCCGCGATCTGGCGCAAGTGCAGCGCTGCTACAGCGCGCTGGATGCGGCGTGGGTGGATGAGGATTACGCCGCGGCGCGCTTTCGCGCCGGGTCCCCGGCGGAACTTCGCCGCCTGCGCCGGTTGGCTTGGTCCTTCAAAGAACATCTGGACCAGAAGCGGGCGCAATATCACCAGCGCTGGTTGGCCATGGTGGCGCAAGACCACTTGCGGGCCTGGCCCCACCCAGGCGCACCGGCCCCCTCGCCGCAGATCCGGCGGTGGCAGGCGCAGGCGCTGGCGGCACGCTGCCGGGCGCTGCGCGATGGCAATATTCAAGCTCTGCGGTTCTGGCGACGGAAGGAAAAACGCCTTTCGCCCCACGATCCGCGCCACACATGGGTGGCCACGGTGCGGGCTCATCTGGCACTGGCCGTCGCCCGCAAGCGCTTTGCCCAGGTCGGCTTGCGCTACGCCGCCGCCCTGGCCGCCGGCCGCCCTCCCGCCATCGCCGCCCGCCGGCGGGCTTATCTGCTGGCGTTGCTGAAAGAATCCTTGGCGGCGCAGCGCGTGGACCTGGTGCAGGTTAATTTCCACATCGCCGAAGATCAGGGGTATGCTTCGGCGAAGCGCATGAAATCCCTGCGGCGGGAGCGCCGGAGGATATCCAAGCGCATCCAACAATTGCAGACGCAAATCGCGGCACTAACGAGCTCCAGCCATAGCCCTCCAAGCCCTGGCCAGGTTCATTCTTTATTGCCGGGGACCGACGGGCATAGCTGAATTTGGCAACGAGGCGGCCCCGGTGTAAGTTCTGGCGAGGAAGGCTAACAGCCAGGAGAAGTTCCGATGGCCGGGCGGCCTAATATTATTCTCTGTCTATGCGATCAACTGCGGGCATTCGAAGTGGGCTGCTATGGCAATAAGGTTATCCGCACGCCCGCTCTTGACCGCCTGGCGGCCGAAGGGGTGCGTTTTGAAACAGCGGTCACGAACTACCCGGTCTGTATGGCGGCGCGGTCCGTGCTGCTTTCCGGGCAATACAATCGCACCTGCACCGGCGGCGTGGCGAACGTGGCTTATCCCGGCCGACCGGGCGAATTCCACATGCCGGAATATCCCGATTTCGGAAGGCCGCATCTGAAAGACCCCACACTGCCGGAGTTACTGCACGCCCAGGGCTACGAAACCGCCGCTATTGGCAAATGGCACATCCATTCCTGGCCGTCGGATATCGGTTTTGATTCTTACGTGATTCCGCGCGTGCACCACTGCCACAGCGGGCAAAACTTCACGGAAAATGGCGGACCGGAATTTTCACCGGCGGGATGGAGCTTGGATTTCGAGGCCGCGCGCGTGGCGCAGTTCCTCGATGCTCATCGCAACTCAACCCGCCCCTTTTTTCTCTATTACAACCTTTCGCCGCCGCATTGTCCGCTGGCGGATGTGCCGGAAGAGTACCGCACCCTGTATGCGCCGCCAACCATACCTATCCGGCCCAACGTGGATCTGCGCACACCGCTGCCGAATCAGGAACGGTGGTTTAAGATCTACCGCTATGACTTTCGGCATTACAGCCTGCATCTGCCGTATGCCAATCAATTACCGGCTGGCTATGATTTACGCCGCCTGATCGCGGAATATTACGGCGCCGCCACCTGGATGGACGCGACGCTGGGGAAAATGCTGGCCGTCCTGGATGAGGCCGGCCTAACTGACAACACTCTGCTCCTTTTCACGTCGGATCACGGCGACAATCTGGGCAGTCATGGGCTGGTGCAAAAGGACTCACCGAATGAAGAAGCCATCCGTATCCCGCTGATCGTGCGCTGGCCGGCGCGGCTTGGCCGCGCCCGCGTGGTGACGGGGCAGGTGGCCAGCCTGGTGGATCTGACGGCCACGGTCTTGGATCTCGCTGCGATCGGGGTGCCGGGGCATGTGCAGGGTAACAGCCTGGCGCCGATCCTGCGCGGCCAGAAGCTGGAGCTTCCTCAGAACCGCGCCTTTCTGGAAATTCACGATGGAATTGGCATCCGCACACCCCGCTATCTGTATTACCTGCGCTGGCAAAAAGCCCGGCGTATCCCCAACGAAACGCCGACTTTTTTTTATGATATCCACGCAGATCCCTACCAGCTACGCAATCTTGCCGCTACGGACGGCCGCGGTGAGGCCGCCCGCGCGCTCCACGCGGAACTGCTCCGCTGGCATGACGAAACCCCGTGGATGAAGGCGCCGGATCCGGCGGCTAACTGATCGGACCGTAAGCCCGGCGGAAAAACGGTTCGAGAAAAAGCCCATGAAGGTCTTCACCTATCGCCGATTCTTCCGCTGGCACGCCTGGCCCCGTCTGCTGACGGCGGCGTTCGTCGGGATGGGCGTGCCGATATCCGCTGCGGCCAGCCCGGCGCCGCCCGTACGCCCCAAAATAATTCATTTTTGGATTATTTGGCCGGACCGGGGGCGCGAGGCGGCGATCACGGCCTTTGAAGCCCGGCATCCCCATATCAAAATCCATGAGTCGCTGTATCCGGGCACAACGCTGGGCGCCCAGCGCCTGACGACCGCAATTGCGGGAGGAGCGCCGCCGGATCTGATTATGGCGGGGCGGTTTTCCATTGCCAGTTGGGTCCAGCGCCACGTGTATCTGCCGCTGGATAAATTTATCGCCGCCAGCCAGAGGGATACCCGAGGCGGAGGATCTCCGGAGGCGACTCGCCGCGGCGAGATGAAGGCGCAAGGTGGAAGCAGCCCCCGGGCCGAAGGGACACAGCCAGGGGGACGAACGGGAATTTATGCCCGAAATTTTTACCGCGCTTGTTGGCAGGAGGCCACCTACCGCGGCCAGGTTTATGGGATTCCCCTGAACACCGACGACCGCCTGTTGTTTTATAACTCGGATCTGCTTCAACGGGCCGGCTTGGTCAATCCAGCAGGGCATGCCGTCCCGCCGAAAACCTGGAAGCAGCTGGAACAGTACGCGATAGCGCTGACCCACCGGGACGCCTACGGCAACCTGACTCAGTTGGGATTCGCCCCCAACTACGGCAATAGTTGGCTTTATATGTTCGCCTTTCTCAATGGCGGACGCTTCATGAATCGTGCTGGCACCCGCGTGACCATGGATTCTCCCGCCGTGGTCCGGGCGCTGGCGTTCATGGCCCACCTGTACCATCTGGTCGGCGGCATCAGCCGGGCGGATGCCTTTCTGACCTCCACCTCGGCGCCGGAACTGGACCCATTTCTCACCGGCAGGATTGCGATGAAGATTGATGGCGACTGGTTCATGCAGGCCATTGCGCAGTACAAGCCGTACCTGCGTTTCGGCGTGGCCCCGGCGCCCACCCCTACCGGGCGGCATCCCGCGACTTGGTCGGGCGGCTTTGCCTATTGCATTCCGGCGGGGTCCAGACACCCCCGCGCGGCGTTCCAATTGATTCGTTTTCTGGTCAGTCCGGAGGGCTGGCGTATTCAGATGGCCGTGAATGCCCGTTACTATGCCGCCCAGGGTCATCCGTTTGTGCCGCAAATGACCGCCCAGCCGGCGATTAACCGGGCGGTATTTCGTCGCTACATTGCCCGCAATCCCAACCTGTCACCACAGGTGATTCAGGCCGTACGCGTGGCGTATCGGATGATGGCGGTAAGTCATATTCGTCCGATCACGCCGGTGGGCCAATATATGTGGAATCAGCAGGTGCAGGCGATGAACGAAACCTTCCGCGATGGCGTCCCCGCCGCAGTGGCGCTGCGGCAGGCCACGCAAAAAGTGCAACAGCGATTGGATCGAATGTTGCATCCCCCGCCAGCCCAACCGGTGCCTTGGCGGTGGTTTACTCTGGCTGTAGCGGGGCTGGTGCTGCCGCTGGCGGCCATCGGCGTCGCGGTCACAGCCAGGCGCAAGGGGTGGCGCTATTTCTTAAACCGCCAGGTTGGCGCCGCGCTGCTGTTCGCTTCCCCCTGGCTGCTGGGCTTTCTGCTGCTGCAGGCCGGGCCGATGTTCATGTCTTTAGTTTACAGCTTCTGCCGGTATGATGTTCTGCGTCCGGCGCAATGGGTGGGATTATACAACTACCGGGCGGTTTTTCTGGGTCACAATCGCTTTTGGCTGTCTTTGGAAAACACCGCCTACATGCTGATCGGCCTGCCCCTGGGGATGGCGGCGGGGCTGGCCATCGCCCTGCTGCTGAACACCGAAATTCGGGGCATGAAAATTTATCGCACCTTGTTTTATCTGCCGGCTATTGTGCCGGTGGTGGCCAGTTCGGTCTTATGGATGTGGGTGCTTAGTCCGATTGATGGTTTGATCAATTCGTTTCTGCGTCTGCTGGGGGTGCATCATCCGCCGCTGTGGCTGGCCAGCCCTTCCTGGCTGCTGGGGTCCAAAGCGGCGATTATTTTGATGGGCTTATGGGGCGCCGGCGGGGGGATGATTATCTGGCTGGCGGGGTTGAAGGGTATTCCCCGGCATTTGTATGAAGCCGCGGAAATTGACGGTGCCGGCGTGCTCCGCCGGTTTCGTCATGTCACCATTCCCATGCTGACGCCGTATATTTTCTTCAATCTGATCATGGGCACTATCGGCACCATGCAGATCTTCACCCAAGCCTACATTATGACCGGTGGCGGCCCGGCGAATTCCACCGCCTTTTTGGGTTATTATTTGTTCGTGGAAGCGTTCAAATATTTCCGCATGGGGTACGCCTCGGCGCTAGCTTGGATTCTGCTGCTGATGATTGCCGGCTTGTCGGCGGTGCAATTTGCCGTAAGTAAAAAGTGGGTGGTCTATGATACGCTGTAGGCCGATGATCCGCTCCAGTGGATCCGCTTCGAGATGCCATCCTATTCTCTTCCGGCAACGCTTGGCGCCGTGGTAACGCCATCCCAATGGGCGGTCGGGATAAGATGGTGTCGCCAGCAGCGCAAAATTGTGGCCACATCCCTTCGCGCCTTCGCGTCGCAGTTTAGTCGCCACGGCGACTCGGCTGTGCTATGCTCTTTGACTACGGGAGAATCTTCATGGCGAATAATGGACAAGCGGCGGATGTGGGTTTGATCGGCCTGGCGGTGATGGGGCGGAATTTAGCGCTGAACATCGCCGATCATGGCTTCTCCATTGCGGTCTTCAATCGCACCACCAGCGTGATGCAACAATTCGTGGCGGAAAATTCACAAACGCCAGGGGCGCTGATCGGCTGCGAAAGTTTAGGCGTTTTTTTGGCGGCGCTTAAATCGCCGCGGGTGATTATTGTGCTGGTCAAAGCCGGGCCGGCGGTGGACGATGTGGTCGAACAACTGCTCGCCGCCGGGCTGCAACCAGAGGACGTCGTGGTGGATGCCGGCAACAGCAACTGGAACGACACCATCCGGCGCGAAAAGCAGTATGCCCAGCGGCTTAAATTTTTCGGCTCCGGTGTTTCTGGAGGCGAATTGGGCGCCCGCTTCGGCCCGTCGCTCATGCCGGGCGGTGATCCCGATTCCTGGCGACATCTCAAGCCGATCTGGGAAGCCATCGCCGCCAAGATTGATCCGGCAACGGGAAAGCCGATCCCCGGGGCGGCTCCAGGCCATCCCGTCACCGGCGGGGTGGCGTGTACGGCGTATCTAGGCCCCAACGGCGCCGGCCATTATGTGAAAATGGTGCACAACGGCATCGAATATGTGGATATGCAGTTGATCAGCGAGGCCTATTATTTACTGCGGCATCTGCTGCAGCTGGCCCCGGACGAACTGGCCGATATCTTCACCCGGTGGAATGAGGGTGAGCTGGATTCCTATCTGATCGAAATTACCGCGGATGTGCTCCGACAGCGCGATCCGACGAATCCGAAAAAATTCCTGGTGGACTGCATCCTGGACGCCGCGGGACAGAAAGGCACAGGCCAATGGACCGCAGGCAGCGCTTTGGACCTGGGCGTGCCCGCCAACTCCATCGCCGAGGCAGTATTCGCCCGCTGCATGAGCGCCGTCAAAGAGGAACGCGTGGTGGCGGCGAAGAAACTACGCGGTCCAGTGCCGGGCAAGAGAAAATATCCCCGCAAGATCATCGAAGCCATTCGCCAGGCGCTGTATTGCTCGAAAATATGTGCGTACGCCCAGGGGTTTCAACTGATGCGTCAGGCCCAACAGGACTACCACTGGAAGCTGGATTTCGGAACCATCGCCTCCATCTGGCGCGGCGGCTGTATCATCCGAGCTCGCTTTTTACAGAAAATCACCGAAGCCTACCAGCGCCAGCCAGAGCTGGTTAATCTGCTGCTGGATCCGTATTTTCGCCGGCAAGTGCGAGTGGGACAGGATTCCTGGCGGCAAGTGGTGATGCTGGCGGCCCGGCACGGTCTTCCCGCACCCGCATTTATGTCCGCTCTGGCGTATTACGATGCTTATCGCGCCGCGGTGCTCCCGGCGAATTTGCTCCAAGGTCAGCGCGATTATTTCGGCGCCCATACCTATGAACGCGTCGATGCGCCACGGGGCAAATTTTTCCATGTGAATTGGCCGGACCCGCAGCGGCCACAGATTGAGGTCTAAGCGGGTGTGGCCGGATTTTTTGGCGAACGTCGGCCCGCAGCGATAGCGCCAAGCCCCCCACGTCTTAGCGGCGGCATTCATGCCGCCCGTGGGTATGTCCCCGCCCCAAAATCCGGCCACACCCGTCTAAGCTGTTTGCAATAAACTAATGAGTCCCGGTGCGGGGCCCGTTGATTTAATGCCCGTCAAAAGACATAATTATAGGAAATATAAGCACTTACATATTTTCGTGCTGAAATACGTAACTGATTGCAGTGCAAGGAGTTACGTAGCCTAAGGCCGATTTCAATAGGCCCGGCGCGGAGAAATTGCGAATGCACACCGCCTCAGGCAAGGGCAACATGGTTGTCCGGCCGTTCACCTGCTCACGACGGACCACGCTGGACCTCTCGTGGCGAAACGTTGGGATCAGCAGCGTCGAGGTGCTGCCATCGGTCATCAACGCCGCCAGCCGTCACGTCGCCAGCCGCCCCACCCGTCCCGGTCAAATCCACCTCGGTACATAAAGCCGAAGTGCGGGAAAAACACTCCCACGTGGAACCCGCTATACGCCGGCCAGTAGGGGTGATAATAATACGGATGCCAGCACCAAGGGCGGTACACCGGCGGGGCATAGTACGGCTCTGGAGGGGCATAGACCACCGGCGGTGGGATGTAAACCGGTGCCGGAGCGTAAACCGGCGGGGCATATGTCACCGGCGGAGGAGCATAGGTGGGGACCGCCGCTGGGGCATAAGCCGGCGGGGCATAAACAGGAGCCGGAGCTGGCACGTACACCGGCGGGGTATAAACCACCGGCGGCGGGCAATACACCGGTACGCCTACGCTGATGCCAAATCCAACCGCCACGTGCGCCTGGGCGGGCGCGGCTGCGGCCAACGCCAATGCCGACGCCGCGGTCACCGCCAATACCTTCACGCCAAGCAATTTCTTGCCCAAGATAGCCGTTGTCATAACCGTCCTCCTGGTACCGCCTTGCCTTCCGGCCGGCGGCACCGATTCTCTGGGGGGCTCAAACCTCCGCACCCCCGCCTTATTATTATACGCACGAACACCACCTATGTTGCAACCAAGCTATTCACGCAACTGGCCAATGGCACGCGGCCCGCGGATCATCTGGCCTGCTTAAAGCGCGCCGCCTGGGCGGAGCCACCGGTGGCATCGCCTGGACTGTAGGAATGGGCGCCGGCGCCGGCTAGTTTGCCGCCGTCCACAATCAGGTATTCCTCGCGGATGGGCCGGCGGTCGAACCAGCACTCCAGAATTTCCCGCGTGCCGGCGGCGTAGCGAGCCTGGGCGGACAGCGTCGTGCCGGAAACATGCGGCGTCATGCCGTGGTGCGGCATGTGGCGCCACGGGTGGTCCTGTGGCGCCGGTTGGGGGAACCAGACATCGCCGGCGTAACCGGCCAACTGGCCGCTCTTCAGCGCCCGGGCCACGGCCTCGGCATCACAGATTTTTCCGCGGGCGGTATCCACCAGGTAGGCCCCGCGTTTCATGGTGCGGATCAACGCCTCGTTGAAGAGATGCTCCGTTTCCGGATGCAGCGGGCAGTTGATGGTGACGACGTCACAAACCGGCAGCATGTCCCGCACGGTGGGATGCCAGGTGAGATGAAGCTCTTTTTCCAGGGCCGGCGACAAGCGGTGGCGGTCGGTGTAATGCAGCTTCACGTCAAACGGCGCCAGGCGACGCAGAATCGCCGATCCGATGCGGCCCGCGGCCACCGTGCCAACGTGCATGCCTTCCAGATCATAAGCACGGGCCACGCAGTCCGCGATATTCCAGCCCCCTTTGATCACCCACTGATACGAAGGAATATAATTGCGAACCAAGGCCAGGATCATCATCACCGCGTGCTCGGCCACGCTGATCGAGTTACTGTAGGTTACCTCCGCCACCGTGATGCCCCGCTCCATCGCTGCCTGCAGGTCCACGTGATCCGAACCAATGCCCGCGGTGATGGCCAGCTTTAGCCGGGGTGCTTTGGCGATCCGCTGGCGCGTCAAATAGGCCGGCCAAAAGGGCTGGGAAATCACGATATCCGTATCCGGCAGTTCGCGTTCGAAACGGCAGTTAGGCCCGTCTTTGTCGGCCGTCACCACAAGTTTGTGCCCGCCAGCCTCCAGGAATTTCCGCAGACCCAACTCGCCGGAAACGCTGCCGAGCAGGGCGCCCGGTTTAAAATCAATCGCCCGCGGCGTGGGCAACGTCTGCCCGCCGGGGTAATGGTCCAACTTGGGAAGATCATCCCGGGCATACGACGTCGGATAACCATCAACGGGATCCGCGTACAGAACACACAGTACCTTCGCCATCTTGCGCTCCTTTCAACAGAATGGTGACAGCACCATTATGTCCCGGCGTGGGCCGCCGTCAAGCCTCGTGCCTGTCGCGTCGGAGGCCGAGAAGCGATCGGCGTGATGGCGAAAATGTCCGGTGAGGATTTGCGGTGACGCCAAAGCCTGGATTGGGCGCCTTCTTAGCTCGACTTTTGCCGATTTTTGGAGTCTCACGCGGCCCGGCAAAGCTGATCCAGCAGCGTGAGGCTTGGCGGTTCAACATGGCTACACGCTTTAAA
>JAJYFE010000212.1 GCA_021785435.1 Planctomycetota bacterium | reverse complement strand
GAACTCCGGTAGGCACCCGGTTGCGCAGGCTGTCGGCTACTTCTTCCTGGCCAGTAACAGCAGTTCCGCGCCCTCAAGCCGGTCGGCGACACACACATCCTCCGAACCAGCCTCCCAAGCCCGAATCTTGCCGATCGGGTACGGGTCGGATGCTAGAAATATCGGGACGCCGGTAAAATACGACCTGTAGAAGACGTCGTCGAGCATGTTCGGGTGCACCAAGCCCCACCGCTTATGCCACGCCGTCGGCGACAGCTCCCGGAAGACGGCTGATCCGTTCGGCGTAGCCGCCACAAACAGGCCGCCGGGCTTGAGGAGACCCATACCAAAGTCGATGGCCTTTCGGACCGAGGGGACGTGCTCGAGCACGTGGGACGAAAAGAAAACGTCAAAGAGGCCGGAGACGCCTCCCGACGAGGTGTGAACCGTTAGGCCGAGCTTATTGCGGGCAAACTCCGCACGCGGAACGGAAACCTCTAAACCCTCCGCGTCGAATCCGCTCCGTCGCAGCTGCCAGGTTCCGTAACCCCACGAACACCCAAAATCTAGCACCCTGCTCCCGCTCGGGCGAGCCAGCGCCTGCAGAACGGCGATGTAAACCGAGTAGTCTCCCCCGGTACCAGCCCAACCAGAATCGATATACTCCCTCAGCTCCCCGTCGCCCGGCATGTCCGTCGCGAAGCCCGAACTGTAGGACCGTTGGTAAAAGGCCGCGTTTTCCTCCGGCGTGGTCGTGGGGGCTCTGAAAAGGAGCTGGCAGCTGCGACATCTGCGCAGCGATGTCACCAGGAACTTCCTGTCAACAACCACGGAACCAGGCCACCCGCAGGACGGGCACGAGGAGCACCTGCCCATGCACCGCTTCTTCACGCACGCCACCAGGTAGCTAAGTTTCTGCGGCGCACCTCCACCGCACGGGGCACTGGAGGCCTGCGGCATCCGCGGGGCGATACGAGAACCAAGTTTCCGCAGCATACACCACGCCACACGGAGCGCTGGTCCCACCTCAAGGGGTCAAGCCACGGCTCGGCGCAACAGCTTACCGAAGCGCTCGGCCAATTCATCAACATCGGCCCGCCGGAACCGCCGCACAAGTATAACATAAATCGGCGGCGCGGTAATGGCGGACAAGGCGAGCTCCGCCCAGGGATGCGCCCACAGGCAAGGGCAAAAAAATTCGCCTAACGCTGCTGGTGCCAAGGCCAATGCGGAAAAAAGAAGCGGCAGTAAATAAATTTTCGCGATCGCGGAAACCGATCCACCGCCCGGGCGCGTCGCCGAAAGCAGGAACACCGGCGTAAGCATCAACGCACAGGCCAAATCTGCCGTGGCCACCCAAGCCGGCCCGCCCCATTTCACCCCCGCGAAAACCAACCCCGCGAAAAGGACGGCCGAAGCCATCGACCATTTCATGCCCAAATGGAACCGCCCCTGGGCCTGCATCAGGTTGCCCGCGGGCCCGCCGACAATGTTAATCGCCGCGGCCAGCGCAAGAAGCGTTAACAGCGGCACCGCTGGCAGCCATTTCGCACTGAATACCGCCAGCAGCAGCGGCCGGGCGAGCACCGCCTCCGCCAGGCACAGCGGCACCCCCGCCAACGCCAAAGCCCGGGCCGACCGGAAAAATGCCGCCACCTGCCGTGGCGGGTCTTCTTTAAGCTTGCTTAACACTGGGAACAGCACGCCGGCGAGATTGGCGGAAAGCAGCACGAGCACCTGGCCGGAAAGATTGCCGGCGAACGAGTACCAGCCGACGACGGCTTGGGAGTAAAACAGCCCCAGGGCGAAAATCTTAAGCAACCCGGGCGCTATGCCGAAAATGCCCCCAGCCATAAGCCGGCCGCTGTCCGCGGCCATCGCTCGCCAGCGGTGGAACTGCGGGTTAAGGCGAACCCGCACGGGCCGCAGCCGCCAGTAGCAGCCCCCGCGAAGCGTGACGCAGAGGGGCAGGGGCAGCAGGAAGCTGTAGGCTCCGCAGCCCCAAAATGCCGCGCCCACACTGATGCTCGCCGAAAGCAGGTTGTAGCCCAGGCCAATCGCCGCCAGTTCCCGGAAGCACAGGTCCCGCGTCAGGCGGGCGCCCGGAACGCTCTGCAACGCGTTGGGGACGGCGCTGATTGCGATCAGCGCTATCAATCCGGAAAGGATCGGCGCGTGGTAGAACCAGGCGGCGACGGGCGCCGCCGCCAGCATCAGTAGCGTCGCCAGCGCACCTAACGCCAGCTCCATCCAGAAGGCGGCGTTGGCCCAGCGGTCGAAGCGGTCGCCCTTCTGGACCAGTATCGTAGGAATGCCGGTCTGCCGAAGAACGGCGGGGAGTGAGGCGGCCATGTAGGCAATGGCGACCAAGCCATAGTCCGCCGGCGCGAGCAACCTGGCCAAGAATATCTGGTTGACGATGCCCACCACCTTCGAGCCAAGCGTTTGCGCCAGCATCCACGCGAAGCCGCGCGAAGTGCGCTCGGACAGGGAGACCTCGGGGGCGGCGGTTTCCGACTCAGCCTGCGTCATGTTCCGGTCAATCCAGGAATCCTGCGGATCCACAGACTGCACAGGTTACACTGATTCGCCCGCCTTGGGCAGCAGGCGCCGGCCGCCCTCCCCGCTTGCCGCCTTCGCCGGCGGCGGTATCCTTGCCACGAAGGATCGAGAAGGACCACCACAGAATGGCCACGGAATCCGCCCGGCTGCTTGCCGTCGACGCCAACGCCTCGTGGACGCGCTCGCTCATTGCCGCGTTGCCGCCGGCGGTGACCGTCCACGGCCTGCGGCTGGAAAGCCTGGGCCGGCTGCGGCCTGGTTTCGCCGGCGCGCTGCTGCGCCGCGCCCGCCCCGGGCGGCTTCGTCCGAACCAGTGGGAACACCTGCGTATCATCCCCGGCTGGACGCGGGCGTACGGGTTGTCGTGCTCCATCGTGGCCCGCTGGATCCGCCGGCAGGTTCTCCACCCCACGGGTTGGGGCGGTCACACATCGGAGCCCCGAGGGTCTTTTCGCGTTTCGGATTCCGGGGCAGGTCCTGCCCCCCACGGAGCAGGGACGGCACATCGGAGTGTGCCTACTACGGGCGGGCCGGGGCGAACCTGGGTCATTTACACCGTTCCCCAGTACGCGGGCGTTGCCGACAGGCTGCGGGGCTTTCGCGGCGTTCGCCAGGCCTATTACGCCTACGATCCCTATACGGAATACGAGGGCTGGGGCGCCGACAAGGTGCGTGCCTGGGAACGAAGCCTTTTCGCGGTATGCGACAAAATTATCACGATTTCCGAGGCGCTTCGGCAGGATTTCGAGTCGCTGTCGGGACGCAAGGCACACTACCTGCCCAACGCCGTTTCCGCCGATTTCCTGCGGCGCATGCGGCTTCCCGCAGACCGCCCCGCGGACCTGCCCGCGCCGGACCGCGGAAAAATCATCGGCTGCATCGGCCAGATCAACGCCTCCTCTTACGATTGGAATCTTATCGAGGAACTGGCCCGCCTGCGGCCAACCGAGCAGTTCGTTTTCATAGGGCCCGACATCGAAGGCGACCCCGATAAACGCGCCGCCATCGAGCGCGTTTTCGCCCGGCCCAACGTCCATTGGCTCGGCCCCCGTCCACACGATGACCTACCCAAGTATTTGAAACACCTTGACATCTGCCTTAATCCACTGGCCGTGAACCCCGCCAACGACCGCCGCTCCCCGTTGCGCCTTTACGACTACCTCGCCACCGACAAGCCCATCCTTTCCACGGCAATCGCGGAGGCCCATTGCCACTTGCCGCACCTCAGCCTCTGCCGCGGTGCGGGGGAAATGGCTGCGGTCATCGAGCGGGTCTGCTCCGGAAAATATGAAATGGATCTGGATGCCCGGCGGCGGTATATCGAGGCCAACACCTGGCAACGCCGCGCGGAGCAACTATTGGCCATCCTCGAGGGCGACGACGCCTGATCCACGGATTCACCGCGGAGGACGCCGAGTCCGCGAGGCCGATACGCCACGTGGCAGAGCCGACGCCCGCGCCGGCTGCAAATGAAAAGGCCGCAGGTCGGGAGACCTGCACCACAAGCCGCAGACCCGCGGCAAATGCTTGTGGTGCAGACCTCCAGGTCGGCCAGCCCCCCCAACGCCCCGCCCTGCCTCCC
>JAJYFE010000211.1 GCA_021785435.1 Planctomycetota bacterium | reverse complement strand
CTCTTTACCCAACTGCTTCAGGCCCACCATGTTTTCACCCGTTATATTGTGGATCCACTGGCCGCTTAAACGCCTCTAACTTCTCCGCACGGCGCGGAGAAGTTACACGTTCAGAATCTAACTCAACCCCGCCCCAGATGCAGCGCGACGAAGGACGCACCCAGGTCCGGACCTGTGACAGTTTACGCAGCCCGCCGCCCACCTCCAGGCCAGGCTCCCACGACCGACTCTGCTATCACCTTCCGAAACCGTCGGCCAGCCGATCGTGCCATTTCCAAGGGGCGGCGGTGGCATTACAATGTGCTTGGGGCTGGGCTGAAGCCAGACCGGTTTCCGTGAGCGGGTATGAACAAACTCGGTGTCAATATCGACCATGTGGCCACCTTGCGCCAGGCCCGCCATGGTTATGAACCCGATCCCGTATGGGCGGCGGTTCAGGCCCAGTTGGGCGGAGCGGACTTGATTACCGTGCATTTGCGCGAAGACCGCCGGCACATTCAGGACCGGGATGTGGAGAGGCTTCGGGAAACCGTTACCGTACCACTCAATTTGGAAATGGCGGCGGTGAACGAAATCGTCGCCATCGCGCTCCGCTTGCGACCGGCGATGGTCACCCTGGTTCCGGAAAAGCGTACCGAAGTTACCACCGAGGGTGGTTTGAATGTCGCCACCGGCTGGCGCCGGCTGCGCGGTGTCGTGCGGCGCTTCCACCGTTACGGCATCGCGGTCAGCGCTTTCATTGACGCTGAGCGGCGGCAGGTTCTGGCGGCACGGCGATTGGGCTGCGCTATTTGCGAAATTCATACGGGCCCGTACGCCAATGCCGCGCGGCGGAGCAAGCAACAGGCCGAATTGGAAAAAATCCGGACGGCCGGCGAAGAGGTTTTAAATTTAGGCATGCAGTTCAATGCCGGCCATGGTCTTAACTATCAAAATGTAACCCCGGTGGCATCGCTGCCGGGGATAGAAGAGTTGCATATCGGTCACGCCATCATCAGCCGGGCGGTTTTCATCGGCCTGCGCCGGGCAGTGGCGGAAATGAAAGCAGCTATGGTGAGGGCGTGATAATGTTCCAGGGTACTTATACCGCTCTGGTTACACCGTTTACCCAGGGCATTTTTGACGCCGCAACGTACGAGCGTCAGATCGCGTTTCAAGCTGAACATCGCGTACAAGGCATCGTGCCGGTCGGCACTACGGGTGAATCGCCGACGCTTTCCCATGAGGAACACCATCGGGTCGTGGAGGCGGCGGTTGGCGCCGCACGCGGCACTAAGTTGAAGGTCATCGCTGGAGCTGGCTCTAATTCCACCGCCGAGGCCCTGGATTTAACCCGCCACGCGAAACAAGCGGGCGCCGATGCCGTGCTCCTGGTCAATCCCTATTACAACAAGCCCACCCAAGAGGGACTGTACCGTCATTTTAAAGCCATCGCCGACGCCGTGGACATTCCGCTGGTGCCTTACAATATTCCCGGCCGCACCAATATCACGATGACCGTGGCCACGATGTGCCGGCTCAGAAAGGTTTGTCCGAATATCGTGGCCATCAAGGACGCGGCCGGCAATTTGGACCTGACCAGCGAAGCGGTTGCCGCGGGGGTGCCCATTTTATCCGGTGATGACTCGCTGACCCTGCCCATGCTGGCGGTGGGCGCCCGCGGCGTAATCAGCGTGGCGTCGAATCTGGTTCCGCTGCCAGTGCGGGTCATGGTGGATGCGGCCTTGGCGGGTCACTTTGCCGCGGCCCGTGACATTCACCTGAGCCTGTTCGCCCTTTGGAAAACTCTGTTCATCGAAACGAATCCGATACCCATAAAAACCGCCATGGCGATGCTGGGCCGCGACACGGGCGAACTGCGCCTGCCCTTGTGCGAGCCGCTGCCCGCCAATCGTGAAATCATTCGCGCCGCCTTGGAACAGGCCGGGCTAACCGCCGATTCCACCGTCCCCCGCCCGGCCGCCAGCGGAGCATAGCTTCCCAAGGGGAGTCAATCCATGCGACCAACTGCTGTCGATTTTCCCTCGGGAGCGGATCACCTGATGGGCTTGGATTTTCCGACCCACAATGCCGAGGTGGAGCAGGTTTGGCAGGCGTATCGTCGGGGGCAGCCGACCCGCACGCCTATCATTGTGGGTACCAATACCCGCTACTTTATGTTCAACCACCAGGCCAATCCGCAGGGCATCACCTTTAAGCAGTATTCGGAAGATCCGGCGGTTATGTTTGAAATGCAGCTGCGCTTCCAGCGCTGGCTGCGCTTCAATGTTCTGCAGGACGCCGCGCTGGGGTTGCCGCCCCGCTGGTCGATCGGGGTGGATTTCCAGAACTACTATGAGGCGGCCTGGTTCGGGTGCCCGATCCGGTATTTTGACGGGCAGGTACCGGACACCCAGCCGGTGTTCGCGGATTGCCCGGAACGAATCCTCGCAGGAGGTCTGCCAGATCCCTTCGGCGGCGTAATGGCCCGGGCCTGGCGCTATTACGAATATTTCCGGCAACGCGCTGCGCACGAGACCTTTCTCGACCGTCCGATCGACGTGGCCATGACCGGGCTGGGAACCGACGGCGTGATGACGGTCGCCTGTAACCTCTTCGGCGCCGATTTCGTCTGTACGGCCATGGTGGAAGAACCCGAACGTTTGCACCGGCTGTTTGAGTTTATAACCCAGGCCACCATCGCCCGTATCCAGGCGTTTCGTCAACGCCTGGGCTTGCCGATGAAACCGCCGGACTTTGGCTTCGCCGACGATAGCATCGCGCTGATCTCCACGCCCATGTATCGGCAGCACGTATTGCCGCATCATCGCCGCTTGTGTCAGGAACTGGCTGGACCCGGGCCGCGGGCAATCCATTTATGTGGTGACGCCACGCGGCACTTCGTGACCATTCGCGATGCGCTGAATGTGCAGACTTTTGATACCGGCTTCCCCGTCGATTTCAGCGCGCTGCGGCGGCAATTGGGTCCCGCCGTGCGCATCCTGGGTGGGCCGCACATTGAACTGCTCCGGACCTCCACGCCCCAGCAGGTGCGCCAGGAAGTCCGCCGAATTATGCACTCCGGCGTCCGCCAAGGGGGGATGTTCGTTTTGCGCGAAGGCAACAACCTGGCTCCTCACACCCCGTTGGAAAATATTGATACTTTGTACTGCGCTGGACGCGAATTTGGAACCGATAGCTAAACCCAGGCGGGGCAGCGACCGGCGTACCAGACGGCTAAGTCGGAATGCGGAATGAAAATGAATCCATAGCAGATCGAGGATCCGCCCCGGTGGCCCCACACCGATGTGCCGTCGAACCGTAGTAGGCACACTCCGATGTGTCGTCGAACCCGCCATGGCACTTTGGGCTGTGTCCACGAGGGCGGATCTTCGACCTGCGTTTGGGGCTGGCCACCGGGCGTTACCGGCGATCCCATGACTCCTGCTGACTTCCTGCTTAGACAGAACCTGGGGCGAGGCGACAGTGAAAAAGATGCGGACGGAAAATGGAACACCAGCAGCGAACGGTTGAACGGACGGAGGTTGGAACAAAATTCCCCTCTCCTCTTGCGCCGGGCGCTCGGTCTGTCCGGACCCAAGCTGTCCCGCCGGTAATCCAACGCAGTGCGGCGCTGGAAGCGGCACGCCCGCGGCGGGCGCTTACCCTGTCGCTGGAGCGGCTTAACCCCGTGATCCGTATCGCCCATCGCATCACCGGTCCACTGCATATCCCCCCGCGGCTTATTTTTGATTACGAGTTCGTTTTATTCTTGCGCGGCCATGGCGTTATCGGCTACCGCCGGGGCCGGGAAATCTTTGAACCGAATCAACTGTTCCTGTTGGCCCCCTTCGTTAGCCACCGCTTCGATTCGCAGGATGACAGCCCTTGTGAACACCTGGCGGTCCATTTCGATTTCGCGCCGGGCCTCGTACCCGGTGGGGAGCGGCTGGATCGCCGCAGCGCTTATGAAGTTGTTTTGGAAGGTGGTTTAGCACTGCCCCGCAGCATCAAGCTGGCCGCCTTGGATCCGGTAAGGACCATGTTCACACATTTGGTGGAAGCCTATGCCCGCGGTGAGGCGCTGGCTCGACTGGAAGCCAGGCTCCTGCTTTTGCGGATTCTGCATCAACTGCTTTCGAGCCG
>JAJYFE010000084.1 GCA_021785435.1 Planctomycetota bacterium | reverse complement strand
CTCGACACCTGCACCACAAGCGGGAGACCCACTGTGGATGCCTGTGGTGCAGACCTCCAGGTCTGCCGGATAATCAAGCTGAGGCACGGCAGGTCTGGAGACCTGCACCACAAGCGGAAGACCCACTGTGGATGCCTGTGGTGCAGACCTCCAGGTCTGCCAGGTGATCAAGCTGGAGCACGGCAGGTCTGGAGACCTGCACCACAAGCGGGAGACCCGCAGCACAACGCGATCAGCGCGCAGGTGCCGATACCAGCGGCGTATGGGCAAAAACCCGGCGAATCACCGCGGGCGAAGCCACCATTAACGCCGTGAAGCGCCGGCCCCACTGCAGCTTAAGCAAGGCGCCCTGATCCGCGAACCAAAACGTAGCCTGGGGCACGTCAAAAAGCAGTTCTCGGACCGCCCAGGCCTTAACTCTTACCCCGCCCACAGTGGTTGGCATACGGCCCAGGGTTTGTAGCACGCAGCCCAGTTGCGTGGCCAATGGCTCCCCGGAAAGTTCGGCTACCGGCAGCACAATGCCCCGGCGATGCGGCAAGGCCGCGGCCAGCACCATCAGACCCGGCAAAGGCAGGGCACCCGGCACCGTTTCACGCCGCCAGAAAAAGTGCTGGCCGCCGCGGTCCGTCCGACCGATCAGCACTGGACCGCGACACCACACGCTGGTGCGCCGCCACGGGCCTGGTCGAGCTGCCTCAGCGTCCAGCAATGGCGACGGTGTCCGGGGAGCGGTCAGCTCGCCGCAGCGAGTCGCCCCGCGGCAGCGGGTAAACTGTGGCGACTTGACCGACTTGACGGCCGGCCGGATGGCCCTGGCCGGCGGCGACAGGGACCAACGCCGCCCGCGGCGTAACACCGGCAAACCGGCGCGGCGGCCAAGAGTTAAGCGCCAAGCGTTCGGCGCCAACGGGCCGCCACGGATACCCTGAATATTCCACCGCACCATCCAACGCCCGCCGCGGCTGGCGATTTGAACATGCCAAGCCCCGCACGCGAAATGCCGGTCCAAAACCAGCAGCCACATATCGTGGCCGAGAACCTGGCCGGGTTGCGGCTGCAGTGTGGGGACCTGGCGCCAATGCAGCGTGTAGCGCCCGCGGGGGGTCGCCGGCGGATTCAGCGGCGCCGGAGCGCCGGCAATGACGGCCAGCGTGGCCAGATGCAGCCCCGCGGTCCGTCCCAGAGCAACCGCGTGGCCAAGCGATCCCGTCGCGCTGAGACTGGCCCCCGGCGAAGCTCGCGACAGCGGCAGCGTCAGATGCTTAAGGCGCTGACCGCGGGCCACGGTAAGCGCCAGAACCGAGTGGGTATTGCGGCGAATCGCCCGACGCAAGGCGCCAGGGCTTAAAGCGGCGGTGGAACCGACGCGCACAATAATATCACCAGGTTGCAATCCGCTGCGCAACGCGGCGGGCGGCAATTGCAGACTCACAATCGCCAGGCCCGTCGCGGGCGGCTCACGCAGCACGGTGAGCACCCGCTGATAAGCCTGTTGCAAGGCGGCGCTGCGGGTTGCGGATGACGCGCGGCGGGTTACCCCGAGGCTCGGCCGTGAATAGTCGGTGACGGAAACGGCGCCAGCCGTACGATTCCAGCACGGCGTCAGGAGTATCAGAAGAAGAATGGCGGTAATAAACAGATCCCGGGCGTTATTTTGTTCACCGCGCATGAATGTCATCGGACAGGGGTTTTTCAAACTGAATCAACAGATCGCTGCGCATGGAATCCCAGCGTGTGCCAACCAGGTCGTATTCCAGGTCCAGCGCCAGATGCAGCATGGCGCGATGGCGGTTGAGCGTTTCCAAGCGGATGTAGTCATAGCCGTGCGTTTTCGCCCATTCATGCTGCGCCGCCAGTAAATGGCGGGCGATGCTCTTGCGGCGGTAATCGTTTTGCACGCCGATCAGCCAGTTATAAAAGACGTGCGGCTTCAGTTCGAAACCGATGCAGAATCCGACCGGTTGCCGATCCAGCGAGGCCAGCATCACCAGCACATTGTAGCGCCCCTGGAAGCGGCGGCGAAAATAACTTTCATTTTCCGGCGGGCGGAAAATCTGGTTGTACAGCTCGATAATCACCGGCAACTGGGATTCGGTGACGATCATAATGTCGGGATGAATCATGCGGTTTTCCAGTGGTTTAGGGGGCGTCCGTCCCCTTTCCGGCCACCCGGAAAGCAGCGCGCGGCCAGGACCGACCATGATGATACCGGAACTGCCGGTTCGTTCAAGACCGACCACCCATTAGCCGGCCCATTTAGGGTGCCGCATTGCCCGCCGGCGGCGGCTCCCGGCGCGAATGCCGGGCGCGTTGTAGCCGCATCCAGGCGCGAACCTAAGGCGCGGTGGCGGGTCGCCCCACCGGCTCGGTCGCGGCGGGCGCCACAGCATGGCTGCGGCACCACGCGGTCAGGGCGGTGATGGCCTTGGTTTCGTCCGCCGCAGCGGGCACCAGCCAACGTCCGCCGTACCAGGGGCTGTGGAAAAAATGGTAGCGGCGCGGATCCTGCCCAGCCGCCAGGATCAGCAGATACAGCGCGGTGGTGCGGCTGTCCCAATACGTTGGTTGGCGGTTAAAAATGGTGCTGACCACATTCCGCGGCGGCAGCGCGGTCAGGCGCAGCAGGAAAGGAACCGCCGCCGCAGGTCGAAAAATCATAAATAAGTGGACATAATTCTTGGCCTGCCACATCATGTTGGGGTCGCTGAAGAGATTCGGTTCGGCCGGGTGAGCCGCGGCGCGGCGGGCGTAAGCGGTCAGCAAGCTGGCCACGCCAGGCGGTTTCCAATGGGCCAGCAGCTCCTCGGCGTAATGGCTGTCCTGCAACCGTTGCCAGGGATTCAGCATGGCCAGGCGGGGGACGGTAATCCGCCGACCGTGGAACCGCACCACGCGATTTTGATCCGCTACCGGTGGAAAAACGGATGGGGTGATAATAAACCGCCATAAAATTTCCACCAAAGCGGGCGTGGGACGGTGCGTCCACAGGGCGGCCATGGTGGAAAGGTAGACGAGTCGCCGCGGGCTGGACAGCAGGCGGGCCAATATCCAGTCTACCTAAGGGTCGGACCTCCGGGCCAGCCGGCGCGCGGCCGCCGCCTGGCGGCTGGCGCGACGGGAAAACGCCCCCGCTACGAGGGGGAGCAGCTTGGGTTTAAGTCCCCAGGCAAACATGGCTTGCCGTTGCCGCGACGGAAGGGCCATACAGGCCAGAGCCCAGCGCGACAAATTGGCGTTGAAGCGTAACAGCTCGGTGAGCCGATTCCGCTGTTCCGGTCCGGCCGCGTGAACCAGACGGGCCATCCGGGCCGCCAGAGCGGTGCGGATTTCCGCGCTGGCGTGCTGGCGCACGGCGTATCGATCGGCAGCCAGGTTGACTAGAGCCGCCCGCAGGGATGAGCGCGCACCGGGTAAGGCCGATCGGTGTAACCGGTTACGAGCCGCACCCGGCCCCGCGCTTCGGCTGGGGGCCATCGGGTCGCCCGGGGTATTGGTTTCATCGCCCGAAGCGTAAGCGACGGATTGAGGCCGCGCCAATCGCCGCAGTTCGTGGAAGGCTACCGGTTTGCTTACCGCCGCGGTGGCCTCCGCGGAAACCACCGGCAGAGCCGCCAGCAACACGACCACCCCCGCGGCACCACGGCGCAATGGGCTGTGCCAAAGTCTCACAACAATCTCCTTGCCGGCATGCCGCCAGGCGCGGCCGAATGGTTTATTCTACACCGAGCGCCACCACCTATGAAGCAGTTGCCGATGGCGGCCCAATGGGTTCTTCGTCGTGCTGCCCGCCGACCGGGGCCGCATCCCGGCGCGAATGCCGGCGGCACTGCAGCCGGCTTCGGTTCCGGTAGTTTAGTCGCCCGCTGCGACCCGGTGCGAACGTGAAGTGGCGTAACAGCGCGGAACGGAAGCGTGTGCAGCACGCGCCTCGGTTAAATTGGGGACAGTCATTCCCCGCCGGGGCCGACGGAGCTCACCACAAAGGACGCCAAAGACGCGGAGGACTGCGGACGGTTATGGGCCACAACGGTGGACAGGCCCAGATAACTGTATTGCTCCAGCACTTGACCACTGTCGCCGGAATTGGCCTCGGCCACAATGGCGTTCAACCGGCCAACGGCCCGGTCCAGCGCGGCATTATTGTTGCTATCCCGGAGCCGTAGGAGCGGTCAATCGTTCTGCCGTTCGGGTAGGCCATAGCTATCAGCAGGCTCCCCGTACTTGGATCAGAATAAGTACAACCCACGTACGGCGTCGTGGCAATATCCACCGCCCCCATTACCGCCTGATACTGCGGCGTCATCTGGCCCGAGCCGTTGTAGATATTCTCCGCCTGATTGACGATCTGCGTGTCCGCGGTGCCAGCGTAGCAGGTCAGCAAATAAGGCCGGCCCCGGCCGCCGCGGCAGCCGTCAACACAACTTGCGTCCCCACTTCACTTTCCCAAAATGGTCACCGATCGTGGAAGTAATAGTGGTGGATAAAAACCGTACCTCCTAATCCAGAGGAGCGGTAATAACGTCGCCGTCTTCGATGCTCGGATCATAGTCCGCAGCTCGGCCGGCGATCTCCAGGTATCATGCGCTCCGTAACCCGCCTGTTATATGGGCAGTCCGCAGATCCACGCATTGAAGCACCACCTTCCGGCGGCCGGGCGCAAAGGCAGCGACGCCTGGACGGGGGCCGACCGCTGCGGGCAGCCAAGAACTCCTCGGCGCAGGGCCGTGGCGCGGCGTAAAGGCCCGGTTGGTCGAGATCGATTACGATTACGTGGACTCCGACGTCGGCCTGATTGGCCAATTGCGCGCCGGAAAGCGCCGCCCTGAGCGACTCCTGCGGGTCATCACCCACAACGTGATGATCTTGTTATGATGTTTTAAGGGGGGCGAGACCGAGCCAGACTCAAGTGGTTTTTTCCATGTGACACGCTTAAACTCGGCATAGTCTTCATTCCGGCGGAACAAGCCCACACGCCCCGCCAAGCGGTTCCGCATACGATGGACGCCGACGCCCCCGTAGGGCCGACGCCCTCGCCGGCCAGACGCCCGCCGTGCGGTTCAGCATGTGGTGACCGTAGCCATCGGGCCAATATCGCGTTCTTACGCCCTGCCGTGATCCTGCCATGAACCGCCCCGCCCACCACTGCCAGCCGCGTCCCACCGCACCCCGCGGAGACGGCGTGTAACCATTTCACAGTTGTTTACGGTGGGCGCGAATTCGCGGCGCCCGCGGCCCACACGGTCCCGCCACGCCGCAATCCGCGCCACGCGCACCGCGCGCTCCGCTCTGGGCCACCGCAGGGCTTGCTAGCTTCGGTGGACTCGCACAGGTTGTGATATAGTTCATGGGGAGAAGGCCAAACCAGTCAACAGGTGTCGCCGTGAACGATTACAAAGGCTTAACGCGATGCGTCTGGCTATAATCGCGTGCTGGAGTGTTGGCATAATGAACACTGGGGTATCATCGGTTTCCGCACTGGATCTTGGATCCATTCCGACGGTTGGCGCCATTCCGGGGCTTTCCTCGCAGGAAGCCGCCGCGCGGCTGCAAAAATTTGGTCCCAACGCCATTCCGGAGCAAAAGCCACATCCGATTCGCGCATTTCTGCTAAAGTTTTGGGCGCCGGTTCCATGGATGCTTGAAGTCACTTTCATCCTGGAAATGGCGCTGCATAAACCGGTTGAATCCATCATTATTGCTTTGCTGCTGGTCGGCAATGCGGTGCTGGGGTTTGTCCAGGAGGGACGGGCGCAGGCCGCCTTGGAAATTCTTCGCCATCGCCTGGAAATTAACGCCCGCGTTATGCGTGATGGCAAATGGCTACTGGTGCCCGCCCGCGATCTGGTGCCGGGGGATTGTATATATCTGCGCATGGGGGACATGGTTCCCGCTGATGCCCGTCTGAGCTCAGGCTATATACAAGCTGATCAGTCGGCTTTAACCGGCGAATCCGCCCCGATTGAGCTGGCACCGGGTGGCGATGTCCGTTCGGGTTCGGTGGTCAAACGTGGTGAGGCCGCCGCGGAAGTCACCGCCACCGGCGCCAAAAGTGTTTTTGGCAAAACCGCGGAGCTGGTGCGCGGCGCCAAAACCGTTGGCCACATGGAACAGATTATTTTTTCCATCGTCAAATACCTCGTGATAATGGATGTTACGCTGGTGGTGGTTATTTTGATCTATGCCTTTGCGATGGGAATAGCCTGGTTTGTTATCCTGCCTTTTGCCCTGATTCTGTTGGTGGCGTCTGTGCCCGTGGCGCTGCCGGCTACTTTCACGCTGGCGCAGGCTGCGGCTTCACTGGAAATGGCGGACAACGATGTCTTGGTGACGCGCTTATCAGCCATTCAGGAATTGGCCAGTATGCAGCAGTTATGTTGCGATAAAACCGGCACGCTGACACTCAACGAATTGGCGCTGGAAAAGGTTCAAGGCCTCAATGGTGCCACCGCATCGGATGTGCTCGCGTTTGCCGCGCAAACTTGTGATGCCGGCACGCAGGATCCTATTGATATAGCAATCCTGAAACAATATCAGGCCAATCCGGTTGCGAGTTTCCATTGGAGGCGGGCCAAGTTGATCCCGTTTGATCCCGCCACCAAACGCGCGGAAGCGGAACTGGAAATGGATGGTAAAAAGGCCCGTGCGATAAAAGGCGCACCGACCACACTGGTTGGCCTGTGCCACAATACGCGGGACATCTTGAAACAGGCGGACGCTTTGGCCGTGGCGGGCAACCGCGTAATGGGCGTGGCCGCCCAGACGGATGGCGAACTAGAAATGATCGGATTGCTTTCGCTGCGCGATCCACCACGCCCGGAATCGCGCGATACCATTGCCAAACTTCAAGCCTTGGGTATTCGGGTGCGAATGGTTACGGGGGACGGCCACACCACGGCGCAGGCCATCGCCACACAATTGGGCATTGGGAGCAGGTCCGCGGATCGTTCCGCCATTGAAAATGGGCAACTTGAGGCCGATGTTTTTGCCGGAGTCTTCCCGGAGGATAAAATTGCCCTTGTCCGCCAGCTTCAGAAGCAACATATTATCACCGGAATGACCGGTGATGGCGTCAACGATGCTCCGGCCCTTAAGCAGGCGGAAGTTGGAATCGCCGTATCCAGTGCCACCGATGTCGCGCGTTGCGCCGCCAGTTTGGTGTTGACCAAACCGGGAATCTCTCACTTGACGGACGCGGTTAACATTGGCCGTAAAGTGTATCGACGTATGCTTACGTACACCACCAATAAGGTCACCAAGACCATGCAAGTGGCATTGTTTCTGAGTCTGGGTTTGCTGATAACGGGGTCACTGGTAACCACGCCCCGGCTGATTTTACTGTTATTGTTCGCCAATGATTTCGTCACCATGTCCCTGGCCAGTGATCGCGTTACGCCGTCACCGCACCCGGATCGCTGGAATATTCGTGTATTGATGGGGTCGTCCGCTGTAATTGCAATCTCCTGGCTCTTATACTGCTTCGCGGTGTTTTATGTGGGCCGACATTTCATGAAGCCGCCAGCCACACAAACCCTGGTCTTCCTGGCGTTGGTATTCAGCGGTTTAGCGACGGTGTATCTGGTGCGTGAAAGTCGCGCTTTCTGGAAATCGCGGCCCGGAACGTTTTTGCTCTGTGCCACCGCCGGAGATGTGGTGGTGGTATCGGCGATGGCGGTGTTTGGAGTTTTAATGGCGCCGGTGCCGATTACGATGGTGCTGGGATTGCTGGCCGCCACCGTTGTCATGCTGTTAGTTCTGGATGTTGTTAAAAAGCCGTTAATGCGTCGCCTCGTGAGTACATGAGAAAACAATGCCATTCATACAGCCCAATGATTCATTGGGTTACACGGCATTGAATGTTTCACCCCGGGTGCCGGCGACACGAATGGGTAACTCCATCATCACACCGGCATTTTGGCAGGGAAGTACGATAACTCCCGGCGCCACAATCCGCCAATTTCCTCGCGGCATGCCAAGATTTTCCTGCGGCAATTTCCGGCGCAGTTATTCAAAAATCCGTGGCCTCCGCGTTAGCCGCGGTAAAGCAAGCAAAATCCGCTAAGGGCGGATGCCTTCTTGTGTTGCCCAAGACGGGTTACCACAGGCCAGGAAAAACCACTTGGCACGGTTATAGACCCTTGCCTGGCGTGGCATGAAGGTTAGCCCTGTTTCCGCATAAGGACGCCGCAACAAGGCTGTCCGTATCGAATAACCTTGTGCAGTAAACAGAAGCTTGATCTGCGGCGGTTTCGCCACCGGCACGAGAGTGCCATGGCGCACTTTGCGAACAGCCGCCAGGTTACTTACCGGCGAACTCCCTTACCTGTATTGGACGTCTTTCACCGCGTGGAGATAGAACTCCCGGGCCCTGGCCAGCAACTAGTTCTCGGTCAGATGCGTTTCGTTCACGACCACCGATCCGAACACGCGCCTGGCAAGATCTCTGTGGCGGTGTTTCAGTTCGGCGTGCAACTGCTCCATGGCGCTGCTGGCGCCGGTACCGCTGCCTAAGAGCAGGATCGATTCGGCGCCTCGCAGCGCCGTGGAAATCGCCTCATAAAAGCGCTTAAGCTCCGGCTTGCGCTGCCCGTTGGAATCATCTTGGACATAATGCAAGTAACGCCCCGATCCCAACGGATCGTAGGGGGTGATGCGCTGCGGAACCGCCCCCTGCGCTTCGGTTCGGTAAACGCGCGCCAGGCGATGGTCGATCACGACCAGCAGATGCAGCCCATCCGCCAATGGCGCCGGCGCAATGGCGTCGGATTGTTCGAGAAAACGCCGGATATTCATGAGTTGTTCGACCTCTCCCCTGCCGTTGCGGTTGGGCCGGTGCAGAGCCAGCGTCTTCCCGTTTCGCGTGATCTTAAAGACATCGTTGTGCTCCTGGACGGCATCGCTGAGCGCAATCAACATCGACCGCACCTCCGACCAGTGCAGGTTGTGCGCCACCGGATGCCGGAAGATGGCATCAAAAGTGGTCCGATGAGTCCCGGAAAGTTCGGGGTTCATTGCTTTGACTCCTGTGGAAAGCCGTGGCCTTCGACGCATTTGCATCGGAGGGCGTTGCACGGTCCACGACTTCTTTCAGCCCATCGCAAGCAGCGTTCGTCAGCATTGACAGAGCGACGAACGGACCCCGCATGGATACAGTTCGCCACCAACCTGACGCACCCTCGTAAACCCCGAAGGATGAGGTGTGCGGCTGCCCCCTTGGTCCCTAATTGGCACATACCGGCATTTCATAAATATGTGCCTGTCAATTATCATGGTGATCATCCATGATCGCCATGGTTGGTGGTCATTGTGGTGATGGTGATCGGGCCGGCGCCGGTCTGAGAGGCATCCGGACAAGCTGCAAAATAGAGTTGCCAGAACCAACACCACCAGCACGGCTTTGGTTTTCGTTGTCTAATTCACGTTACACCACCGTGCTTTCTAATGGGAGCACTATGCATAATCCCGCGAAACACGCGGTGATTACACCACAAGCGTATCTTGGGGCGCCGCGCTTTCTGCGGAATGCACCTGCACCTCGTGGCCCATGGTTTTCAAGATGCTCCTGGCTTGGGCCAACTCTTCTGCCGAGCCATGAACCACCAGAACAAATTTGTCGCTCTTTATGGCGGTTTCATATCGGAGCACGCTGTCCCTGGGAATACCCAAGCTATACAGGCCTGCGCCCAGCGCGCTCAGGCCGCCGACCACGACAGCCCCCTCCAATCCCGCCACGATGACCGCGACGATTGGACCGGCCATAATAATGGGGCCAATGCCGGGGATCAGAAAAAACGCGGACCCGAACAGCATGCCCCAAATCCCGCCCCAGAAGCCGCCCCATTTGCCCCAGTACTGCATGCGGTCGCCGGCGTTGTAGTAACCGACGACATTTTCTTCCGTGTGATAATCCTTGCCCACAATGGATAGTTTCTTCAAATCAAAGCCCGATCGTTGCAATTCCTTCACCGCATTTTCGGCCTCGATATGCGTATTAAGAATGGTAATACCGGCGTTCTCTTTCAACATAATTCATTCCCTTCGTTCGTTACAGCGGCTAAGTTTTGTACCTGAAATTACCTATCTCGGATTCACCGGTTCACTGCTTTTCACCTCCCTGTGACCCCGCGCCATGGGGCGAAGAAGCCGCATTTTCCCTTGTTCCCGATCCACCACTTGGCGGTTTGGCCCGGGCGTCACTATTCCAGGTTTCGGCGCCTACAGTCCGGGCCAGCAGAAACACCTGCACCATCGTGCCGTTGGTGAAGGCGTGCACCACAGCGCCCGTGGACGGTTCAACTTCTGCGGCGGCTTCGCGCACCTCCACCCCGGTAATTCGCTTGATCTCCTGTCGCAACGGCTCGACGGAGCTCCGGAACAACTGCCGGTGGAATTCCTGAACCTGAGCGGCGCCGGCCGGAGTCTTGGCCAGCGCCTGTTCCGCGGCGGACAAAGCCCCCTGGAGCGTCACCACCAGGGTTTCATCACTCAGGACCACGGTGACCGCGCCCGGCACAAGCCCGGTGCGTTGTTGCTGAAAAGCACGCACCGCCTGGGCGACCTGCTGGGCCATGGTCGATTCGGAATCTTTCATTTGGTTTACTGCTTCGGGCGAACGACGACTCCGCGAATGGCGTGCCAGACGGCCAGCAACACCACGGCTCCAACGATGGCGACCAGAAGGCTCCAGAGGTTCAGGCCGGTGACGCCGACTCGCCCGAACGCGTTGAAAATCCAACCGCCACAGAGCGCTCCGACGACGCCGAGCACAATGTCGTACACAAAGCCACCCCCTCGTTTGTTCATGATCATACTGGCGGTAAAGCCAGCGAGGAGGCCCAGCACGATCCACACAGTTGCGTTTAGAAACATGACCCAACTCCTTGAAAAAGAAACAAAAAAAGCCGACGTGATCGAACACACCAAGTGTCCCATCACGTCGGCTTACGTATTAACGGGTCCCCCGGCTACCGCCGGGTTACCCTTTACCAAGTCATCCGACAACCACTCAAACTCGATCTTTCGATCAAGTGGTTCTCTGCCGCACTCGGGGGAGGCTTCTACCGCCCATCCCCAAGTACTTCACCATTACTATAGGCTTTACCAAGCAACAAAGCAAGTGCGCCCGGAATCTTACCCTACTTTGGGGCACAAAGGGGCACAAACGCCGATGAATACCAGGGAAATCCCGCGTTGGGTTCTTTTTAATTTCTTTCATGTTAGGCGCACTTCCGCTATCATCAGGACGCGGGTAGGGCTGTATCCAGCTGGAGTTTCCATGCAGACCAAAGGGGAAATCGAAGCGGCCATTTCCGAAGGGATCGGCCGCTTTCAACAGGAATATATGGGGCGCGGCCCGACGCACATTCATACCCATTTGCTCGGGGATCTGCTCGTGATACGCCTTAAGGGGGTTTTGACCACGGCGGAACAGCACCTGGTCAAGCAACTGGAGGCCGAAAAAGGACGTGATCTGCTCAAGCAGGTGCGAACCCATCTGATCGAAACAGCCCGACCACTCATGGAGGCGATGGTGCAGGAAGTCACCGGGGCCAAGGTTGTGAGCCTGCACCACGACATCAGCACCCTAACCGGCGAAGAGGTTGTGCTGTTTACGCTGGAGCAGTCGCCCCTTTTTCGCGAGAGCAAGAGATAATCGAAGTACGGGGTGGGCAGACTCCAGCGCCTTGAGCCGGAGAGCCTTTCCTCGCGCGTCATTGGTGCAACGGCTTTTTTATTTTGTTCCAGAAACTTGCGGTGCCGTTTCACGGCCAATTCCAGGTGTGAATACACGCGCAGTTTGGCCCAGTCTTCGATGAATATCCACGCGATGCAGTAAGCCCAGACGAAACCGATGACCGGCCACGAAATCGGCGTGACCAGTCCGAAGCCGAAGGCTACGAACGGTGTGACCACGGCTTTCGTCCCGATGGCCGACCACAAAAGCAAGGGTGGGGGATACGGCTTGGTCAGGCACGGCCGCCGCGTGCGCGCCACGAACAAGGTCAGATGCCCGGCGACGGTCACTGTCCACGGCTCACTCGTAACGGTTACGTTTTACTTGGCCCAGGAAGCCGCGCCCACGCCCAGCCTACCCAACGAGTTCCGAGTTCCTCGTGCGCTCCCGCCTCCATCAATCCCCAACGCGCCGGAACCCCGGCCCGCCACCTCCATGATCCCGATGCGTCGGGATTAGCCTTCCGCACCCGGCCAAACAGCGACCTTCCCCTGAAACGTAAAGGTTATTTCCCCACGCGCCCTTACCTCGACTTTTACCATTTGTGGAGATGCCAAAAAGCGGGATTGCACGGGCTTTTTTAGATGCCGTGGAGTTGGTGCACAGCCTTGCAAAACACGGGGTGCGCAAAAAACGCGCCCCGCAATGGCGATTTCCCAAGGATTCGACTGTTTACGCTTCTAAAAATGGCAAAGGTCGAGCGAAGTGACAACGCGGAATGAATCAGGGGATCGTCCGCGGCGCTCCGTGGCTCCCGCCCGCCGCAGGTCGGAGATCCGCCGCGGTGGACACGGCCCCAAGTGCCGTGGCTGGGCCGCTGGTTCGACGGCACATCGGAGTGTGCCTGCTACGGACGGCACATCGGAGTGTGCCTGCTACGGACGGCACAGCGGAGTGTGCCTACTACGGGCTTAGGCCTATAGGGTTACCTTGCCGGCCGTTGGGGGCGGACCGGAAGGACCGCCCGGGGCGGGACCGGTGGAACCGCCGGGCGTACGGGGCGTACCAAGCATCAGGCTTTGCAACGGATGACCAATCGCCAGCCGCACCCCGGCGCGGAAGCGTTCCGCCGTCACCAACATCACCACCAGTCCCAGGACAGGCCAGAGGACATAGCGTGCCACGATGATGACTCTCTGGTCCACGCCGATACCAGCGCCAGGTGGGGATAGGAATACCAGCCCAAGGGTGTGCCGCAATTCGTGCCAACCATACAGGATGCCGGGAATGGGAAAGTGCGGCAGCACATATTGCCAGGGCAAAATGATAAACAGCAGAATGACGGACCAAATGAGGCTGCGCGTCAAATGCGCCACGCCCGGCGCCTGCGCTACCAGCACCACCAGCAGGCAGATAAAAATCAGACTGGCCTGGGAGGCGGCCGCTAAAAGCCCAAGCCACTGCGTCAGCGGCACCAGCAGTTGGTAGGTCAGCGCCCACTGGGGGCGAAGATTCAACCGCCGCCCGTACCAAGGCCGCAGGGCCGCGCCGGCAAGGCCATCCGCCCGGAAGGCGCGGTCGCGGAAATCTCCGCGCCACCGGGGCAGCGTCGCCTGGGCCTGGGATCGCCCGCTGACGGTGATGGCGGGCAGCGAGGATCCGGGATGACGTGGGACCGACCATTGCGCCAAGCGCGAGGGCTGTCCCCTCCAGTAAGGCTGGGTGGTAAAGCGCATCAACAAGAAGCCCACCAGTTGCAGAATCACACAAACAAACAGCAGGTAGCCAAGCAGATTCCGCCCGCTGCGGAGCGTGCGCAGGGCCACGCCGTAGTCCCCATAAGGATGCACTGGAGCCGCCATAAAGATTCCTCGCAGTTTCGCCGCGGCACCGGATGACAATCCGCCAGCCACGCCCACGGCGCGCCGGGGACATTATAATAGCCAGCGTATGGAGAGTGAACCAGTATCCGCAGCGCCGCCCTGGCCGCCGACAGATCTGCGCAACCCCCACGCCCTGGCCGACAAGGCGCTGCGGGTGCGGCGCATGTTTGCCGCCATTGCCAAATCGTACGACCTGAACAATCATATCCATTCGCTGGGCCTGGATTGGCATTGGCGGCGCGTCGCGGTGAAGCTGGCGCGGATTAACCCCACGGATGTCGTGGCGGATATCGCCTGCGGCACCGGCGATCTGACGCTGGCGATGGCCCGCGCGGGTCCGCGGCGGGTGATCGGTCTGGATTTCTGCCGTCCCATGCTGGAGCTGGCTGTGGCCAAATTAAACCGGCGGACCCAACGGCGGAACCGCACCCCATCCTCACCGGCCGCGGATGCCGCGGGGCAGTCCAGGCCGCAGAACGGGCGGGTGGTTTTTTATCAAGCCGACGCCCTGCGCCTACCCCTGCCGGATCAGAGCGTGGACGTGGTGAGCATCGCGTTTGGGATCCGCAATGTGGCGGAGTGGGGCCGCGCCATCGATGAGTTCTATCGGGTGCTTAAGCCGGCGGGGCGGTTGCTTATCCTGGAATTTTCCTTGCCGCAGGCGCTCTGGTTGCGCCACCTGTACAATTTTTATTTTCGCCGGGTGTTGCCGCGCACGGCGAGCCTGATCAGCGGCGACCGCACCGGGGCGTATCAATACCTTCCCGCCAGCGTCAATACCTTTATCAGCGGCGAAGAACTCAGCCAGCGGATGCGGGCGGCGGGCTTCCAGAAGGTGTTCCGGCGCTCGCTCACCGGCGGAATATGCGTCTGCTATCGGGGGGTGCGCGTTGCGTAATTTCATTGTAGCCATCACGGGAGCCTCGGGGGCCATTTACGCCCGGCGGATTCTGCAAGGCTTGAATCAGCCCGCGTTGCGAACCTACCTGATCGTTTCGCCAGCGGGGCGCCGGCTTCTGCATGGGGAACTGGGTCTGGAGCAGCCGGCTCCGGAGCGGTTGCTGGACGAGCCGGTGCGCAGTGAAATTATCCCGCTGGCCTATCACGATATCGGCGCCTGTGTGGCGTCCGGATCGTTCCCGACCGAGGGCATGGTCATCGCGCCGTGCTCGAGCAGTAAACTGGCGCAGGTGGCCCATGGCGGCGCGGACAATCTGATTGCCCGCGCCGCGCAGGTGATGCTGAAGGAGCGCCGGCGCCTGGTTTTGCTGCACCGGGAAATGCCGCTGAGCCTGGTGGACGTAAGGAATATGGTGGCGGCGACGGAAGCGGGCGCGATCATCTGCCCGGCGAGTCCTGGGTTTTACCTGCAACCGCGGACCATTGGCGATCTGGTGGACATGGTGGCCGGTCGGGTACTGAGGCTCCTGGCGGTCCCGTGCGACTGGAAGATTCAGTGGGCCGGGGCGGACCGCCGGTCACAGGATATGGATGCGTGAAACCCGGTTGTGCTGATCGCCTCCGCCAAGTGGGGTCTCCTGGCCTCGGACCGAGGTCGAGACCCTTGGCCCGCTGGTGGATGGTTCCACTGCTGGCCGGGGTCACGCTGGCGGCCATCGCCCTGATTGCCGGTGGAAAAACACCCGCCGTTCTGGGGGCGCTTACCCACGGCTTCTGGACCGTGCTGGTGTTGATTGCCGCCGCTTTGGCCGGCCTGGGCCTGACCGGGCCGATTCGCCATAGCGCGGCAATCCGCCAGTCAGCTTGGCCGGACGCCTACCGGTTCATTCTGGCCTTGGCCCTGGGCCTCGGGGCGCTAAGCCTGGCGACGCTGGCCCTGGGCAGTCTGCACCTTCTGGTCGCTCCCGCCGCGACCGGGCTGTTGCTGGCCGCGGCGGCGGCCGGCTATCCCGCGGCCCGCCGCTGGTGGCGTGCGCGGGATCGCCGCCCGTGGCTGGCGCCCCTGCGGCGCGGAGACTGGCTTCTGCTGGCCGCGGCGCTGCCCCTGGCCGCGCTGCTGACCGCGGCCAGTTTTCCACCCGGCACGCTGTGGCATACCGAAGGTTTCGGCTACGACGTGCTGGAATATCATCTGCAACTGCCGCGGCAGTTCCTGGCGGCGCACGGCACAGCGCCCGTACATGGTAACATATATTCATTCCTTCCGTTAAACGTGGAAATGCTTTATCTGCTGCTGGACGCCACGGTCCGCCCCCGGGCCGGCGGGCGCGGCCTGGAGGCCCTGATTTACGGAGCGCAGCTGCTGCACGCGGTTCTGACCGTCCTGAGCGCCCTGGCCGTGGCCCTGGCGCCGTGGCCGTTGGGGCCGCGGGGGCGGCGGGCGGCCCTGCTTCTGGCGCTGGCGACGCCGTGGGTGATCGTGGTCGGGTCGCTGGCGTATAACGACGCCGGGGTGCTGTTGTATGGCGCCCTGGCTCTGGGCGTGGCGGCACCCGGATGGAGTCGCACAGCGCCTGGTCTGGTCGAGGGGGCGCCAGGGGTTAAGACACCGCCTGGGACGGCGCCGGCCGGGGCCCAGCGCCACGCGGCGGGGGATTTTCCCTGCAGCGGGGGCTGGACGGAAGCGCTCCTGCTGGGAGTACTGACCGGATTAGCGGTCGGCTGCAAAATGACCGCCGGCGTCATGATCGCGGTGCCGCTGGCCGTGCTGCTGGTCCTGCGCCCCGTTCCGCGGCGTTTCCGCCACCGGCTGACAGCGCTGCTGGTGGTAACCTTGGCGGCCACGGTGGTCTATAGCCCGTGGATGTTGCGCAGCATGGTCGCCACGCATACCCGAACCAGCCTTGGCAACCCGATCTTTCCCCTTTTTGCCGGCACCCTGGGCAGGGACCACTGGAGCAAGGCCTTGGCGAAACGTTTCGATCGCGGGCATCGGCCGCCGGCGAACGAGGCGTCGCTGGAGGGACATCTGGGAGCGTTGGCCAATCAGTTTTTCCTGGATCGACAATGGTCGCCGGGGGTGGCGGCTTATATCGACGCCTTGGCCAACCCGCCCGGGTTTCCATCTCCCAACCTGCCCTGGCCGTGGCGCCTGGGACTGTTATGGCTGGTGTGCCTTCCGGCTCTGGCTTGGGCGATCACCAGCCGACCGGCCAGCCTGCTCCTGGCCGTCCTGGCGGTCCAACTGCTGGCCTGGCTTAGCTGCACCCAATTGCAGGCCCGCTTCCTGCTGCCCGCGATCATCCCGATGGCCTGGCTGCTTGGTCTGACGGCCGACCGATACAGCGGCCTGGGGCGCATCAGCCTGCTGGTGTTGCTGGCGCAGGCTGGGTTTTGCGCGCTGCTGCTGCGCCCGGAAGCCGGTCTGTTTCTGGGACCAATTCGCGGCGCGGCCATCGCGCCCATCGGACGGCGGTTCCACTGGCCGCGGGATTGGCTGGTAGGGCGTCCTCCGGTCGTGCGCTTTCCCGCCCATGCCACCTACTATCTGGAAGGCCTGGCCACACCGCTGTATCTGCGGGGGCGGGTTATTTACAACACGGTTTTTAATCGCAACCGCCTCGGGCGGGTTTTGGCGCGGGGCGCACCGGCGGCGGCGGTGCGCTGGCTTGAAAAACGGGGGGTGAACTTTCTGATTGTGGATTGGCCCGAAGTGCGCCGGCTGCGCGCCACCTACGGATTTAACTCCGCCGTCACACCCGCGGCCATCGCCGTGATGCAACGGGCAGGCTTGCAGCCGCTGAAGGCCCCTACCATCCCGGGTATCCAGATTTTCCGCGTCAGCGGCCGGCCGCAGCGTAATTCCGAGAGGCCGCGGGCGTCGAACCGGCCGCGGGACGACCCAGCTCCGCGGGCAGTTTGGCCTCCAACTGCTCCAACTGACCGGTAAAAACCGTGTCGAACCGACATAAATCCTTGACGGCACGCACCGCGTGCATCACGGTCGTATGATCCCGCCCACCGAAAAATCCGCCAATTTCTTCCAGGGAATGCGAGGTGTATTTACGGGCCAGATACATGCAGACCTGGCGGGGAAGCGTGACGGAACGATGCCGTCGTTTGCTTTGCAGGTCCTGCAGACGCACATTATAAAAAGCGGTGACGTGGCCGATAATGCGCTGAATGCTCACGGCCCGTTCCATCGGCGGCAGCATGTCGCCGAGCGCCACCTTGGCGATATCCAGATCGTACTTGCCGCCATTGAGCATGGCATAACCCTGTAATTTGGTCAAAGCCCCTTCCAATTCGCGGATGTTGTTTTCAAAACGCCGGGCGATATAGGCGGCGACGTCGTCCGGCAGCACCACACCCCGCAAACGGGATTTTTTCTGGACGATCAGCAAGCGGGTTTCAAAACTAGGCCGCTCCAGACGGGCCAGCATCCCGCTGGCGAACCGCGAGACGAGACGCTCCTCGATTTCCTGAATCTCCACGGGCGGACTATCGCTGCTAAGGATAATTTGCCGGCCCTGCTGGAACAGCGCGTTAAAGGTGTGAAAAAATTCCTCCTGCGAACGCTCACGTCCGCCCAGAAAATGGATATCGTCCACAACCAGTACGTCGACGTGGTGCCGGTATAGATCGCGGAACTGGCTTAAATCACCGGATTTAACGCTTTCCATAAAGTGGTTGATGAAATGTTCGCAGGAGATGTACAAAATCCGCGCGTCCGGCTGATGGTTGACCAACTCCTGACAGGTGGCCTGCAACAGATGCGTCTTGCCCAGTCCCGCCGCACCGTACAGAAACAGCGGGTTGTAATTTTTCCCCGGACGCCGGGCCACGGCCATGCAGGAAGCGCAGGCCAGCTCATTGGTTGGGCCAACCACAAAATTATCGAATATATAATCAGGACAAAGGATCACCTCAGGATAGAGGTTTTGCCCGGAGGCCCCCGTCCCTTCGCAGACGAAGGTTACGCTGATCAGTTTGCCGGTGGCGCGTTGCGCCGCTTCGTTGAACACGTCGCGGCACTTCATGGTCAGGTAGGTCTGCTGGATGGCCGTGCCGCAGCGGAGCGTCAGGACCCCCGCCGCCAGCTGCAGCGGTTTAAGGTCCGTAAACCATTGCCGGACCATGGGCGCATGGAACTGCCGCAAATACACCAGCATGTCGGCCCAGACAGCCTGGCTGTGGGGGTCGGCGGTCATGGTCACCATAAGCGTGATCCTCCAACACGGCCCGGCCGCCTCGCGGCGCCAAAGGCGCGCGGGCGGCGGCCGGGTACGGCCTGGTTTTAGCCACACTTACAGCGGAGGGGCTGCGTCCTGCCTGACGAGCTGTCGGTAAACCGCGCGGCGAAGGAAACTTCCCTGCCCTTGCGTGCCTGGCGGGTTGAATGCGAAAACCTTCTTCAAACACCTAAAGAACAATCATCAAAGTCGGTCGTGCCTGGTCAAGTCCGGTTCAAACGCGGCGCCGCTGGAAAAAAGATTCCCGGCCCCCCCGCATCTCCACGGGGCTGGCCCGGCCCCTTCCCACCGGCCGCTTCGCCGCGCACTGTTTAAAGCTCGTGCCCGTACCGAACGCCAGACACCATACGCCGCGGAAGTTGTTCTGTCAATGCCCCGGCGAAAACCTGCGAAACCCGGCCATTTATCGCGGTTTTTACCGCGAAGCCCGACCGGGACGCCCCGCGGTTCCGGCTCACCCATCACAGTTGACATATTGTGATATGTACATTAGATAGCGGTCCGCCGCGTGGCCCGGGGGCGGCCACGCCTGCACCGGGGTCCGGCCCACTGCCGCCTGGCGGTCCCGGCGCTGGAGATTAGGGTTCCACCGCGGTTCCCATGCCGCGCCTGGATCCCGGCGATACCGCACCGCCGGCGGAAGCCGCGGTTGGCCAGCGGAGGCGACTGGGCCACCAAGACGCGAACTGCCCCCTGAAACACCAAGAAAAGCGTACTTTTCAAATCAAGGCACACCAAAAAGCGCACCATTTAAGCCGGATTTTAATTCCCTATAGGAATTGTGGGACTTCGTGCGGCAAGCCTGGCCGGAATTAACCCCGGAAGATCGGGTTGTGGTGGTGAACACCTGCCGCCGCAGCTCGCCAGTCTGCGAGTCGCCCCTCGCGTCGCCATTGGCGACCAGGGCTTTGTCGAGTCGCCTTCTTCGGCGACCTGGCGACCTAGCCCGTAAGCGAACCCGGCGGCTGTTCTTGGCCGATTACGCGGCGTAGCCACGGCGACTGCAGACACTTGCCCCCAAAATGGCCGGAAACAGGGTAGTTTCGTGTGTCCCCCCCCGCCCGTTTTCGCCTATAGTGTGTGCTACGCACACCTATAGGCTAATGGCGGGGCGTGCGACGCACCACAAGAGAAGGGCGCCACGAGCTTACACAGGTTCTACGAGTCGCCCCCAGCAGCCTGTTGGAATTCTACCCCCCCGCCCGTTAAAGGAAGTTCAGCCCCGCGCAACAAACCCGAAGGGCTAAATTAGGCCCCGGCCCTGGTTAAACCTGGTCGCCGTGGAGCCGCTGCCGGCGCGCTGACAGATCGCGTCGCCGTCCAGGTGCGCGGCAAGCAGGGTTTCATTTGCGTTCCCGCTTCGTCGTTCGGATCTTGGCCACCGACCCCCCG
>JAJYFE010000083.1 GCA_021785435.1 Planctomycetota bacterium | reverse complement strand
GGCGGAGATATGGGGCGGGGGGGCGCCTGGCGGATGAGGGCATCGGCCCTACATACCACCGCGGACAAGGTCTCCGACGGCGACTCCACGATCGGCGGCGATATGGGGCCGGGGCGGGCGGCGTGGGGTTGGGGATGGAGGGGTGTGTATCATGCGTGGCGGGGAACGTATATAATGAAGGTTTTCGGCCTTAAGGGAGCCTCGGACGCCGTGCCGCAAAATTCCGTGACTTATCTGGATAACGCCGCGACGAGTTGGCCCAAGCCGGACGCCGTGGCCCAAGCCATAAGCCGCTTTCTGGCGACCGAGGCGGCCAACCCCGGCCGCGCCGGACATCGCATGGCGGTGGCCGCGGAACGCATGTTGGACCGCGTGCGCGGTCAGCTTACCGAGTTCATCGGCGGAACCGATCCGCAGCGGATGATTCTCACGATGAATTGCACCGATGCGCTGAACATCGCGTTTAAAACCATGCTGCGTGCCGGGGATCATGTCATTACGACCATGCTGGAACACAACAGCGTGAACCGACCGTTGCAGACGATGGCGGACCACGGTTTCATCACGCTGACCCGCGTCGGTTTTTCACCGCGGTACGGCGTGATTGATCCCGATGACGTGCGTAAAGCCATCGGGCCGAAAACCCGCCTGATCGCTTTAACCCACGCCAGCAACGTGCTGGGAACCATCCAGCCGGCGGCGGAGATCGGGCGCATCGCCCGCGCCCACGGCGTGAAGTTTCTGCTGGACGCGGCCCAAACCATCGGAGTGGTGGATATCGATGTGGCGCGGGATGGGATCGATTGGCTGGCTTTTCCCGGGCATAAGTCGCTGCTGGGACCGACGGGCACGGGCGGACTGTACGTGCACAGCACGGTCGATCTGAAGGAGTTGATCGCGTTTCGCGAAGGTGGCACGGGTGGAGATTCGTCCAATCCGGTGCAGCCCAGGGAGATGCCCTATTTTCTGGAAGGTGGCACGCCGAATACCGTGGGCGTCGCCGGTTTGGAGGCCGGGGTGCAGTTCGTGCGGAATAACCATCCGGCGGAAACGCTGGCCCACGAACGGCATTTGGTGCAGCAACTGGCGGACGCGCTGACCGCGCTGCCCCGGGTGCGCGGTTACGGCCCCGCTGGGGCCGGGGCCGCGGATAATCGGGTCGGCACGATCTGTTTTAATGTGGAAGGGCTGACCCCCCAGGAGATCGGCGGCATTCTCGATGAATCGTACGGTATCGCGGTGCGCCCCGGTCTGCACTGTTCTCCGTATGCGCACCGGGTTCTGGGCACCTTTCCCGACGGCACCGTGCGCATGAGCCCGGGGCAGTTCAATACCGCCGCCGATGTGGCCAAGCTGATCGGCGCCTTGCGTGACATCACCGCCTGACACTTGCCAGCGGGCGCATTCTGTGGTATCAAGTCGCCGCAGGGGGCGACGCTCTTGTGCGACGCGCCGTCGGAGCGGCGTGCTGGAACCCCACTCGAGGAGCAGATTCATGCGAAACGGTCCTGCGTGGAAAGTCCGCGGCAACCACCGGTCTTTAGCCTTGGCGATGCTGCTGGGCGCCTTAGGCTTGGCGGGATGCGCCGGAAATCATGGCGCCGCCGCTCAACCCTCGTTGTATCAGCAGCTCGGCGGTCAGGCGGGTATCACCCGCTTCGTACAGGCCTGGACGACCGAGGTCGGTAACGACGCGCGAATTAATGCCGCCTTCGCCCACACCGATATGCCGCACCTGCGGGCGCAATTGGTCAATTTGCTCGGCCAGGATTCCGGCGGCCCCCAGGTCTATACCGGACCGGACATGTACGTGGTACACCGCGGAATGCACATTACCAACGCCCAATGGAATGCGTTTATGGAGGATGGCCACAAGGCAATGCAGCAGGAACATTATTCCGACGTGACGCAGGCCGAACTGCTGGGGATTCTGCTGCCGATGAAAATGGACATCGTCGGCCACTAATTCCGCCGTGCGTGGTCAGCGTTGCGTATGTATTGGCCATGGGTCCAGGGCCGGACAATGGTGGGAGGAGTGTATTTCGGGCCGCCGGCCTGGAAGGTTCCGGCGTGGCCGGCAGCTTATGCCACGGCCAGAGCGGACGTGCCGCTGGAGCCGCCTCCCGCTGATCGCGCGGAACTCGTCGAGCTTCTACGGCGGATCTGCCCGGACCGAACCAGCCCCTGGACCGCGGCCCTACTCGAGCAGCTCACCGCCCGGCCCGCCTACCCACCTCGGTTGTTAATCCTTAATCTGCTGGCCTTGCAACCCGAATCGCTGTTGCCGGCGGCGCTCACCCGAAACGCCGCCGCGGAAGTTGCGGCGGGTTGGCGGATCATCCGCGCCGCATTGGGCCATCCGTCGACCATTATCGCCGTCGATCGCCATGACAAGATCACGTGGTGTCATTGGCGCCGGTATGCGGCCGGCGGGCAGGTTCGTGTTCGCACCGTGGCGGCGCGCTACCCCCAGGGGCACCCTCGGATTTTGCTGCGAAGCCTGGTCGATTGGCCCCCGGTGTGGGTGGGGCGCTGGGGGAGTCGGCGCGGAGAGCCGAAGGCGCAACCGCTCGCGTCGCCATATGGCGACCAGGTCGGGGAGTCGCTATGGCGAGCTTTGTCGAGTCGCCTCCTTCGGCGACCGGAGCCGCCGCGCTTCGCGGCGCCCGACATCATCATGCTGGATCCGTTGTTATGCTGGGTTCTCGGCACGTTTTTGTATACCCGCCGGACCGGCGTGCGACCGGTTCAGGTGTTCACCTCTGGGTCCGGGCCGCGCCTGATCCTGGCGCAGGTTGGAACCAGCGTCAGCGCTTTCCTGGAATCCCTGGGTTTAGGCTGCGCCGGACAATGGTGTATTCGCAACGGCATGTTGGCTGGAGAAAGGATCGATCCGCACGCCGCGCGAATTCAATGGGATACGGATATGCTCGCGCTATGCCCGGCGGCGGAACCGGAAGCGGGTACGGATTGCGTCCGCTGCGGCTGGTGCGTGGAAGTCTGTCCGGTGGGCCTGAACCCGGTATCCCTGTGGGCGGCGGCGGAAAGACGGGCCGGACTGGCAGTGGCCGATCCGCGCGAAGCGGCGGCCTGCATGGATTGTGGCCTCTGCAGTTATGTCTGTCCCGCCCGTCTGCCCCTGGCCGCCACGATACGAACGATGAGGGATGAGGGATGAGCCACAAAGGTGAAAATCCAGGCGCCAATCCGCCGTTCCTATTCTGGCCGGTGGGCCAGCGTGAATTTTATTTATCCTTGATTTATGCGCTGCTGGGGCCTTTGGCGTGGGGATTCGGTGTGTTCGGACCGCGTGCGGCGCTGGTGAGTCTCAGTTACGCCGCCGGGGCATTGGCCGCTTACGCCCTTTTCCGCTTTGTGCTGCAACGACCGCGCGGTTTGAGTTTGCACCACAGCCTGGTCTGTGCGTTGATCGCCGCGGGTCTGGCCTATCCCCTGCTGAGCTGGTATCTGGCGCTGGCGGCGGGGGTCGTGATCACGGCGCTGATCTGGCTGGCCGGGGCGGGATTGCGGCCACGGCTGCACACGGGCCTGCTGGCCGCCCTGCTGCTGACGGCGCTGTATCCGGCGCCACAGCGTTGGCCGCTGCTGGCCCGGGATCGGCTCTTTCGCGGAGACGCGGCCTACAGTCACCGCGGCGCCTATAATCAGTGGCCACGCGCCGCCGCCATCGGCGGGGCGGACGCCATCCGCCTACCGCGCCCCGGCCCGGTGTTGCGCACCCTTTACGTCCGCATCGCGGCCCACCCCACGGCCGCGGCGAGTCGCCGGCTGCTGCGGCGGACCGTAGCCCTGTATTTGCCGTCACCGTGGCATTTGCTCCTGGGAGCTGTGCCCGGCCGGGTGGGAACAGTGGGCCTGCTGGCCATTATTGCCGCCGGTTTGGTTCTTTGTTACCGCCATGTGTTGAAGGCTGGCGCGTGGCTGCTGTTTTTACTCGGCACGCTGGCCGGTTTGATCTTCGGGCCGCTGTCGGGGCCGGAATGGTCGCACGGATTTTGGCAAAGCGTTGGCGGCATCTGGTATCTGCCGCCCGCCCAGGCGGGTACGTTACTTTTTATGGAGTTAGGCAGCGCGGATTTTCTGTTCGCTTCGGTGTTCGTGCTGGCGTTGCCGGGAACCTTGCCCTTGGAACCGATGGCCCGGCGCATCTTTCTGGTCCTGGCGGGTGTTGGCGCGGCCGTGCTGCATCGGTTAAATATACCGGTGCCACCGGCGACACTGGCGTTGCTGATTATGCAACCACTGGGGCCGACCTTGGATGCCGCCCTGCATCGCCGCCCGTGGGCGCTGGGGTGGTAGTCCGTCAGCGTCTTGGTTTTGGGTAGGCTGGCTTGCTGGGCCGGAGGCCTTGAATGCTCGCAGCGGCTGACGACGCCTGGTGAGGCTAGAACGCCTGTACCCGAAGGTCAGGCAATGACGGACTGCCAGCCGATGGGGGCGTCGGCTCCACAACGATCGGACGGGCTGGTAGTGCGAAAACTGGAGAAACCACGATGCTCGCGTCCGACCTGACGTGCCTGGCCCTATTGATGCTGCTGGTTCTGGCTACCTGGGCTTTGATCTTGCTCTGTGGGGGTTTGGGAGATCCACCGTGACCATGCTGGACTGGATCGGATTGACTATAGGGGTGTTGCTCCTGGGATATCTGATCTTCGCGCTGCTGTTCCCGGAGAAATTTTGATGCCGGAAAATGCCTGGCTGCAGATGCTGATCTATGTGGCGGTGCTTCTGGCGCTGGCCAAGCCGTTGGGCGCGTATATGGCCCGGGTGTACGAGGGAAAGCCGTGCGGGCTGGACCGGGCCTTGGGCTGGCTGGAGCGTCTGACCTACCGCTGGTGCGGAATAGCCGCCGACGCCCCCATGGCTTGGAGGTCTTACGCGGGCGCGGTTTTGCTGTTCAGCCTGCTGGGCGCCCTGGCGGTATACGGGCTGCAGTTGGCACAGGGTTACTTACCGCTGAATCCGGAACACTTTGGCGCGGTGGCGCCGGACTTGGCGCTCAACACGGCCGTCAGCTTTGTCACCAACACCAATTGGCAGAGTTACAACGGCGAGACCACGCTTAGCTACCTGACCCAGATGCTGGCGCTGACCGTACAAAATTTCGTATCCGCCAGCGTCGGCATGGCGGTATTGATGGCTTTGATTCGGGGCCTCCGCGGACGGCAAATCACCAATCTGGGCAATTTCTGGGTGGATTTGACCCGTGGCATTCTGTACATTCTGCTGCCGCTGTCCTTTCTGCTGGCCCTGTTTTTAGTCTCGCAGGGTGTGGTGCAAACCTGGCGAGCCTATCCGAAAGTGGCTCTGGTTCAGCCCATCCGTTATGTACCGCCGGGCGAAAAGGCGGCGGGGCCAGCTGCCCAACGGACGGTTTGGATGAAGCACCAGACCCTCCCGGTGGGGCCGGCGGCGTCGCAAATCGCAATCAAGCAATTGGGGACCAATGGCGGCGGCTTTTTCGGAACCAACTCAGCGCATCCGTTTGAAAACCCCACCCCCCTGAGCAACTTTTTCGAGATGCTGGCGATTCTGCTGATCCCCGCGGCCCTTTGCCACACGTACGGGAGAATGGTCGGCGATGCGCGGCAGGGTTGGGCGATTCTTGCCGCCATGGTTGTTATTTTTGTCCCTCTGATGATCGGCTGTGTCGCCGCGGAACAGATCGGCAACCCCCGGCTAAGCCCGTTGTATCGGGTCCCGGTGCTTTCCCGCGCCAGCCGGGTTGGCCAACAGCCGGCGCCGCACTGGTTCGCGGCGCGGCGTGGCTACCAGCTTTCCGGCGGCAACATGGAAGGCAAGGAAACCCGCTTTGGCGTCACGGACTCGGCGATCTGGACCACCGCGACGACCGCCGCGTCCAACGGGAGCGTCAACTCAATGCTGGATTCCTATACTCCGCTCGGCGGCCTGGTTCCGCTGTGGCTGATGGAACTCGGTGAAATCATCTTTGGCGGGGTGGGATCCGGCCTTTACGCCATGCTCGCCTTTGTCATTGTCGCCGTGTTCATCGCCGGCCTGATGGTCGGTCGCACCCCCGAATATCTGGGCAAAAAAATCGACGCCTTTGAGATGAAAATGGCTGCCGTGGTGGTGCTGATCCCGCCGGCGCTGGTTCTCCTGGCGGCCGCCGTCGCCTTGGTGCTGCCCTCCGCCGTCGCCGCCACCAACAACCCCGGCGCTCACGGCTACTCAGAAATCCTTTACTGGGCCAGTTCGGTTGGCAACAACAATGGCAGCGCCTTCGCTGGCCTGAATACGAACAGCTTTTTTTACAACCTGCTCGGCGCCGTGGCAATGTGGATATCGCGTTATTGGCTGATCGTGCCGATTCTGGCCATGGCCGGTTCGCTGGGGCGCAAAAATATTGTGCCGGTCTCCAGCGGCACCTTGCCGACCCATAACGCCTTGTTTGTCGGCTGGTTGGTCGCGACAATCGTGATCATTGGTGCTTTAACCTTTCTTCCCGCGCTGGCCTTGGGGCCGGTGGCGGAATATTTGCAAATGGTGCATGGATGATCCCAGATAATGGGCTTCAGGCGCGGCCAGGCCGGAAAAAAACCGCAACTCGCCGTAGCGAGTCGCCCGCGGCGACCCGGGTCTTGGCCCGGTGGAGGTCCGGGGCGCGGGCGGCATGAATGCCGCCGCTAAGACGGAGGGTTGCGGTTTTCCCGAAGGATTTCTCACGTTTTACCCTGTGAACGGTTAGGAAGATGTTTATGCTTGTCGGGGATGGTGGCTCTGAGTTTTCGGCGGAGAATCCACCCCCGGCAAGGTCTCCAAAGGCGACTCCGCGATCCGCCGAAGGTCGCTGTGGGCGACTAAACTATTTCGTCTCCGTGCGGACCAGGGGCTATATATTTTGGTTGCGGCGCAGTTTAGTCGCCCCGGCGACCCGCGCTGGGTAATCTGTGACTCGGTGGTGGAATAACCCGAGCTGATCTTATGGCGCTTGAAGTTATGACGTTGTTCAATGGGCCTATTCTGCGGCGCGCCGCCGTTGATGCTTTCAAGAAGCTGGATCCCCGTGTCCAAGTGCGCAACCCGGTTATGTTTGTGGTGTTCATCGGAAGCCTGCTGACCACGGGCTTATGGGTGCGGGCGTGCTTCGGCCAGGGCACGGCGCCGGCCGGTTTCATCTTCGCCGTTAGCCTCTGGCTGTGGTTCACCGTGTTGTTCGCCAATTTCGCCGAAGCCATGGCCGAAGGTCGCGGCAAAGCTCAGGCCGATACGCTGCGCAAAGCCCGTCGGGAGACCTCGGCGAAAAAGCTGGCCGCGCCCCACCGCGACGCGAAAAGCGAAATCATTCCCGCCGCCAGGCTGCGCCAGGGTGATATTTTACTGGTAGAGGCCGGAGAATTGATCCCGGCCGACGGCGAGGTGCTCGAAGGCATCGCGTCGGTCGATGAATCCGCCATCACCGGCGAATCCGCCCCGGTGATCCGTGAATCCGGCGGCGACCGGTCCAGCGTCACCGGCGGCACCAAAGTGCTTTCCGATTGGTTGATCGTCCGCGTGGCCTGTAATCCGGGTGAGACCTTCCTGGATCGCATGATCGCGCTGGTCGAAGGCGCCCAACGCCAAAAAACGCCCAATGAAATCGCGCTGAACATTCTGCTGGCGAAACTGACCATCATCTTCCTGCTGGTTTGCGGCACGCTGTTACCCTTTTCCATCTACGCCGTTCACGCCGCCGGACGCGGACGGCCGGTCACGATGACCGCTCTGACCGCCCTGCTGGTCTGTCTGATTCCCACCACCATTGGCGGATTACTTTCCGCCATCGGCATCGCCGGGATGGATCGCATGATTCAGAAAAACGTCATCGCCACCTCCGGGCGCGCGGTGGAAGCCGCGGGCAACGTGGATGTGCTGCTGTTGGACAAAACCGGAACGATCACGCTTGGCAATCGGCAGGCCGTGGATTTCCTTCCCGCGCCTGGCGTGAGCATCGGGAAATTGGCCGACGCGGCCCAAGCCGCGTCGCTGGCTGATGAGACGCCCGAGGGCCGTAGCATCGCCGTATTGGCCAAATCCAAATATAACCTGCGCGGGCGGAGCTTGGGCGATACGCACGCCACTTTTGTTCCGTTCAGCGCCCAAACCCGCATGAGCGGCGTGGACCTGGCAGGTCGCTGCATTCGCAAAGGCGCCGGCGATGCCATCCGGCAATTCGTCGAGGGGCAGGGCGGCGCCCTTCCGCCGGATGTACAGACCACGCTCGAGGCGGTGGCGCGCCGCGGTGGTACGCCCCTGGCGGTGGCCGAAGGCCCGCACGTCCTGGGTGTCATTGAACTGAAGGATATTGTTAAGGGCGGCATTAAAGAGCGATTTGCCGAGCTGCGGCAAATGGGAATTAAAACCGTCATGATCACCGGCGACAACCCGCTTACCGCCGCGGCCATCGCGGCCGAAGCGGGCGTCGATGATTTTCTGGCCCAGGCCACTCCCGAAGCGAAGCTTAAGCTTATTCGCGAATATCAACAGGGCGGCCGGCTGGTGGCCATGACCGGCGATGGCACCAACGACGCCCCCGCCCTGGCCCAGGCCGACGTGGCGGTCGCCATGAACTCCGGCACCCAGGCGGCCAAAGAGGCCGGCAACATGGTTGATCTGGATTCCAACCCCACCAAGTTGATTGAGGTGGTCGAAGCCGGCAAGCAGCTTCTGATGACCCGCGGGGCGTTGACCACTTTTTCCATCGCCAATGATGTCAGCAAATATTTCGCCATCATCCCCGCCCTGTTCACCGGGGTTTATCCCGACCTGGGCCGGCTGAACATCATGCACTTAAGCTCCCCTTCCAGCGCCATTCTGTCGGCGGTTATTTTCAATGCCCTGATTATCATCGCCCTTATTCCGTTGGCCTTGCGCGGCGTGAAATATCGTCCGCTCCCCGCGGGCCGTCTGCTGTTGCAGAATATTTTGATTTACGGCCTCGGCGGCCTGATTACGCCGTTTATCGGCATCAAGCTGATTGACATGCTATTGACGACGCTGCATCTGACTTAAGGAGCTTGCCGATTATGCCCCCGCGCGGCGAAATTCCAAAACCATCCGTAACCAGGACGACTTTTCCCGGCGACGCCCCCCCCACCCGCGTGGCCGCACCACGATCTGGGATGGCGGCTACCGCCGCCCCGGCGCCAACGGCCGGGCTTGGCACCGCCTCGCCCACCCCCCGCCCACTGGCCACGCTCCGCGCCGGCTTGGTCCTTTTTGTAATCCTTACCGTACTGACCGGCCTGATTTATCCCATGCTGGTCACGGCCATCGCCCAGCTTATTTTTCCCTGGCAGGCCAACGGCTCCTTAGTTAACCGACGCGGCCAACCGGTGCTCCAGGCCCGAGCGGCCATTGGGTCCACGCTGATTGGCCAGTATTTTTCCGATCCTAAATACTTCTGGCCGCGGCCCAGCGCCACGGCGCCGGTCCCATACACCGCCTACCATGCGGCCACTGAAACCTGCGGAACCGGTTCCAATTGGGGGCCGACCAATCCGCTCTTTTTGGCGGCGATCAGGCGCCGCGTGGCCCGATTGCGGGCCGCGGATCCCGGCGTCAAAGGCCCGATCCCGATCAACCTGGTAACCGCGTCGGCCAGTGGACTGGACCCGGACATCAGCCCCGCCGCCGCCCTGTACCAAGTTCCGCGCGTAGCCCGCGCCCGCGGTCTGCCGATAGCCGAAGTGCGCCGCCTGGTTAAACGGTTCTCCCACGGCCGCGTGCTGGGCCTGCTGGGCGCCCCGCGCGTCAACGTACTGAAATTGAATCTCGCCCTCGCCCGACTGCCGCGCTGACCGCTCCTATTTCCACCCGCCCAATTATACTCCCCGCGGGTACGAATGAGACAAACCGGTGCGTGGTGCGGAGGGTGTTAAGCCGCCAATGGCCGCCGAGAGATCGTCAGGCGACTCGCCCCCGGCGCGCCGGGACCCGCCCACTGGTCGCCGAGGAGGGCGACTCGACAAAGGTCGCCATAGCGACTCCCCGACCTGGTCGCCATATGGCGACGCGAGCGGGGCGGGCGGCGTGGGGTTGGGGATGAAGCGTATCCAGCGGCGGTCTGTATCATGGGTGACCGGGGGTGTATAAATCAAACTAAAAATCGCCCATGCGAGATGTCGGCCTGCCGAATGATGGACTGCAACGTATCCATTCCCACCGCGCGGTGGCGCTTAACGACCGTTGTTTTGTGGCGTTCTTCGGCCTCAGAAAGCGGCTAAACCATGTTATTACCGCAGTTCCGCCAGCAGTTCCTGGCGGTCCACTCCGATGTGGGCGCCGACTTTATCAAGAATCGCGCGAAGGGTGCCGACCCGCAGCGGGCTGTAGCGTGGGATGGTGATGTGGTGCTCACCCCCGCGCTGCGTGGTCAACCTCAGGTGCGATCCCTTCTGGCGAGTGATCTGGTAGCCGTACCCGCCCAACGCCTTCGCAAGGTCATCGCCCGATATATCGCGGGGGAGCCTCATACGGCGAGGACCTCGTCGCGGACGAAGTGGAGCCGCATCAGTCGCGGCGGCTGGGCGTCATCAAAATGGCACTCGACCGCCTCGCGCACATTGTGGCGCAGTTGCGCCAGCGTGTCCGCCTCGGTGACGATGTCAACCCCGACACCGCTGGCGATATACCCGCCCTCCGCCGATTCCTCAACCACAAACAAAACTTCCGTCTTGACAGCCATCGCGTCACTCCAATCCCCCAATCGATTTCCATTGTAACAATAGGCGCAGGCTTAGGGAGACCCCCTGCAAGCCGAGTGGGATATATTATACTCCATGCGGGTACGAATGAGACAAACCGGTGCGTGGTGCGGAGGGTGCTAAGCCGCCAGTGGCCGCCGAGAGATCGTCAGGCGACTCGATCCCGGCGCGCCGGGACCCGCCCGCTGGTCGCCGAAGAGGGCGACTCGACAAAGGTCGCCATAGCGACTCCCCGACCTGGTCGCCATATGGCGACGCGAGCGGGGCGAGCGGGGCGGGCGGCGTGGGGTTGGGGATGAGGCGTACCCCGCGGCGGTCTGTACCATGGGCGGCCCGGGGTGTATACATACCCGTCTGGCTCTCCTTGGATCACGCGCCGAAATAGCAGGTGGTGTCGCCTCCGCCATCCTTGGCGCGATACATGGTGATATCAGCTCGGGTGATCAGGTCGGAAGGTGACGCCGGATCGCGCGGGAAAAACGTGATGCCGATGCTGGCGGTAATTGACAATTCCGACGAGCCGATCCGCACCGGCTCGGAAATGGCCTTTCTTATCCGTTGCAATACCGCCTGCAAGCCCCCGGCGGCCGCATTGGCATCGGCGGCCAAGCCCGGCAGCAGCACGACGAACTCATCACCCCCCAGCCGCGCCACCGTGTCGGTTTTACGCAATACAGAACCCAGCCGCGTGCTCAGTACGCGCAATACTTCGTCGCCAGCGTCATGGCCTTGCGTGTCGTTGATGGACTTAAACTGGTCGAGATCGATAAAAAGCAACGCACCGTGTCTACCGGTGCGCCGGGCGAGTTCCAAGTGCTGGCCGAGGCGGTCCAGCAACAACCGGCGGTTGGGAATTCCGGTCAGCGGGTCCACAAACACGAGATGCTGTAGTTCCTGCTCGGCTTGCCGGCGCGCCGTGATGTCATTCTGCGCTGCCACCCAATGACTGATGGTCCCCTGGGGCGTGAACACCGGCGCGATGGCCAGTTCGCACCAATAAGGCGTTCCGTCCTTACGGTAATTGCGCAGAACCGCTGTGACGGCCCGTTTTTCCGCAAGCGCGGAGTGAATCGCGGCGCGCCCCTCCTGTTCGCGATCCGAACCCTGAAGAAAGCGTGGGTCTTTGCCGCAGATTTCAGCCAACTCATAGCCCGTAAGGCTTTCAAAGGCGGGATTGGCGTAAATAATGGGGGTATCCGGTGAGCCGGCCTCGGTGATAACAACTCCGTTCAGCGCGCATTGCGCAGCCTGGCGGAAGAGCGCTAATCCTGCCTGGGCCTTTTTGCGTTCAGTGATGTCCCGAACGACCTCATAAATAACCGTGCGTTCCTCGATATCCAACGCGGTCATATAGGCGTCCACCTCCCGGATGCAACCGTCGGCCAGGCGGCGTTGATCCTCCGCGTGCGATAGTTGTCCGGCGGCCATTTTTCGGATACGTGGTTCGAGCTCGTGGCGGGGGGTCGCGGCGATATCCCAGAGATGCAGCCCTTGCAGTTGCTGGCGGGAGTACCCGTAGAATGATACGGCCGCACTGTTGGCGTCAACAATTTTTCCCGTAACCGCGTCGAGGAGCAGGATGATCTGCCCATTTTGCTCAAAGAGCGTTCCGAATCGTTTCTCGCTGGCCATCAGCCGGTGGCAGCCAGCCAGAAACGCGTATCGGAAAAGCCAGGCCAGCCCCAGCAGGTCGTAAAGTTCGGCCAGCAGCGCGGCGTGCCGGATTCCTTCGAGCGCCGCCAGGCGGCCCAATACGCTGACCAGCAGCAGAAGCAGCGCCAGAATAAAATCCTTCCGATTATAACCAACGCCCCAGCCTGATCCGTCCCGTCCTACCGTGAAAATCACGCAACAGTACAGGGCGGTCGCCGCCAGCGTCAGCGCGAAGGCCATGTCCCACGGGGTGGCCCTGAGCAAACCGACCCGGTCCCACGCGCCCGTTCCAACCGCTGATGCCAACCCGGCTAGACAGGCCGCGGCGACCGCCGCGGCCCCAACCGAACCGCGGATACGGAAATGCCCGCTGGAGCGAACCACCACGAGGACCAGGGACAGCGCTATCAGAAAATCCGCGCCGGGCGTCAGATCAATGCCGACCGGGAATCCGCCCGCCCCGGCCCCGGGCCGCGGAGCCAGGAAGAAAATCAGGCGGGCCGCCAGCAGCAGCGCCGCAGCCATCAATCCCGCGGCCAGCGCCGCGCGCCTGGAAAAACGCCGCAGCGGAAAGAGTTTTGAACTCACCAGGCAGATCAGGACAAGGAGCGCGATGACGGCGCCTCTCGCGACCAGGTTTATCTGGGGCCAGGCGGACGAGCCCACCAGATGGATGAGCAAGGTCCAGATCAGCAGCGGCGTCGCCAGCAGCGCCGGGGCATAAGTCGTTCGCCAGCGCGACGGTTCGCCCCCCGGCCGGCCGGCGGGATACGGCAGCTCCAGTCGAGCCCCGTCGGTCGGCGGGCGCGTGGGGCCGGTCTTCAATGCCATACGGGCGCTGCTCCGGGTGATCGGGCCAGGCCGTTCAGGTTTTCCGAACGGCCAAGGACTTCCCTTGGGCCGGGCTTCTTTCGCGCCCGGGAGCCGCCGCGTTCCTGCCGGGCCCGGCTCGGACCGGAGCGGGATGGTTTTCGCGCATGACCTGGCCCCCTTAACCAATGGCCGGCGCGGCTTCCCGGCCCCGAGAGCGCCACCCCGGGTGTCAAAAACAAGGCCGGACGACGCAATCGATACAACAAATATACATATGTATTTGCTAACGTAAATACATTAGACTGGGGGGGGGTAGCCGCGAAACAATCCATCAAACAACCCGCCATAATATTTTGACGTTATCCGGCGCCCCACCCGCCGTCAAGCCGTGGAATACCGCGGGATGCCTGTCGGGCGCGGGACGGATTCGGGGGCGCGCCCGCCTGGCGCCGCGGGATCAGTCACGTTCGCGGGGGCCGCCGCAGGGCGTCGAAATCCAACGCATCCCGCGTCAGCGTACCGTCCAGGTCGAAGATAATCAGGGAATAATGCGCCGCACCATTCTTCATGCGGGTCGGATTATATGGGCGGCCCATGGCCTGCGTCTATAATGTCTCCAATGACGAAGACCACGCCGGGAGCTTTAACCCTTCCCCCAGCCAGGAACGCCCGTCGCAGCCAGGCGGCCAGCCTGACGTGTATGGTTGGGGCGCACTTTCTTAACGATGGGGCGGCCTTCTATCTGCCGGGCATTCTGCCCGCGATCCTGACCGCTTTACATCAACCGCTGGCGATGGTGGGCGTGATCACCGCAGCGATGTATCTGGGACAGGGGCTCCAGCCGGTAACAGGCATCCTGGCGGACCAAATCGGCGGGCAGATGTTCGTCATCGGCGGACTGACCGCCTGTTCCGTGGCCGGAGCCTTGGTGGGCTGGGCGCCGAACGTCGGCCTGCTGCTGATATTGCTTTTGATGGCCGGCCTGGGCAGCACGATCTTCCATCCGCAGGCGCTGGCCGCGGTGCGCAGCCTCACCGCGCGACGGCACGGGGCGGGGCTGGCCTGGTTCCTCATCGGCGGAGAGATCGGCCGCGGGGTGTGGCCGTTGTTCAGCAGCCTGATTGTGGTTTATCTCGGCTTGCGCAATTTGTGGATCATGGCGGTGCCAACCTTGTTGACGCTGCCCTTTATGCTGCGCCTGGTTCCCCGGCTTCCACCGCGTGGCAAACGAACTCCAAAAATTCGCTGGCGGGAACACCGCAAGCCATTTGTGATTCTGGTGGCCTTTTCCGCCCTGCGGGGTCTGGCGATTTTCGGCACGGTGGTGTTTATTCCCCTCCTGTGGAAGTTGCGCGGTGGAACGCTGATTTCCGGAGCCTCCATCATCAGCACGCTGCTTATCACGGGCGTAATCGGTCAAGCCACCGGCGGCGTCATGGCGGACCGCTCCGGGCGCCGAGTGGTGCTGATCGGCAGCAGCGTGGCCATGTTGGTTTTATTGCCGCTCCTGGCGGTTTCGCAGGGACCATGGCTGTGGATTATCGCCGCGCCGTTGGGCGTGGCTATGTTCAGCACATTTTCGCCGACGCTGCTCATCGGGCAGGACCTCTTTCCGGAAAATCGGGCCCTGGGTTCGGGCATCGCCCTGGGACTCTCCAACGCCCTGGGTGCGGCCGGGCTTTTGCCGCTGGGCTGGGTGCTGCATCAATTCGGCGTGGCGGCGATATTCGGAATTTTTGAGGCCGCCGTGGCGGGCATGTTTCTTACGGCCCTGCTCTTTCGACCCCAAGCGCATCCAGCCCCGCACTGATCCGGGCGTTTCAGCACGCTCGGAAAGTCAAAGTAAGTCAGCAGCCTGACTGGTTTTCTGGTGGCAGCCTGCGGACGGCGCGAGGGGTGCGGCCGCCCTACTCTTCCGCCGCAGGTTTATACTGGGCCGCGATCTTAGCCTGCAGCGCCGCGGGAACCATATCGTAGTGGGAGAATTCCATGACGAAACTGCCCTGGCCGCCGGTGGCGCTGCGGAGCTGGCCATCGTACTGTGTCAACTCCGCCAGCGGCGCTGTGGCCCGCACCACCGCGGTGCCGCCGGAGAGAAGATCCGTACCGGTTACGCGACCGCGTTTCCCATTTAAATCGCTGCTGACGGCGCCCAGGTAAGATTCGGGCACAGAAATTTCCAGTGTCACCACCGGCTCCAGCAAAATCGGTCGTGCTTTCAATATCGCGTCGCGAAGGGCATACTTGCCCGCGATGCGGAAGGCGATGTCCTTGGAATCGACCGGATGACTTTTCCCGTCGTACACCACCACTTTCATATCTTGCACGGGATAACCGCCCACTGGTCCCTGGTCCAGCGCGTCGCGCACCCCCTTTTCCACGGAACCGATGTACTGCGCCGGAATGGCCCCGCCAAAGACTTCGTTGGCGAATTGGAAGCCGGCGCCGCGTTCCAATGGTTCGACGCGCAGATACACTTCGCCGAACTGCCCGGCGCCGCCGGTCTGCTTCTTATGCCGGTAATGCCCTTCCGCGGGAACGGTGATGGTCTCACGATAAGCGATACGGGGCGGATGCGCAGTCACCTCCAGGTTAAACCGGCTCTTCATTCGCTCCAACATCACCCGCAGATGCATATCCCCCAAACCCTGGATAATGAGTTCATGCGTTTGCGGATCATGTGTGACCCGGAAGGTAGGATCTTCTTCCGTCAGCTTCTGCAGGGCCACCGAAATCTTGCCTTCATCGCCGCGGGCTTTGGGCGCTACCGCCATGGAAAACATCGGCGTGGGATAGCGCGGCAGCGGCATCTGCCAATCATCACCCAGACTCGGCGAGCGCACGATCTGATCGACGTGCAAATCCTCCACCTTCGCCACGGCCACGATATCGCCGGCGAACGCCGCCGGGCTTTCGGAATGTTCGCGGCCTTCGACCTTAAGAATATGGCCGGCGCGATGCGCTTTCCTTTCGCCACCGCAGACAAAGGCGATGCTCGGATCCAATTTCCCCTGGAGCAGGCGCAGCATGCATAATTTACCGACGTAGGCGTCCGAGGTGACCTTGAACACATGGGCCAAAAGTGGAGCGTCGGCCTGGGCGGCAAACTCCACCACCTGCCCCGGCGCGCCCGCCTCCACGCCTTTGCGGCGCAGCCGCTTGGGCCGCGACGCCGGTGAAGGCACGTCTACCGCCAAGATATGCAGCAGGTCATCGATACCCGCCTGGGTTTTCGCCGAGGCAAATAGAATCGGCACCACGTGGCCGACGTTCATGGCCTGGATGAAAAAGCGGCGCAGCTCCTCCCGATCAATCGTTTCCCCGCCGAGATACTTTTCCATCTCCTTTTCGTCGACTTCGACCACCGATTCGACCATCTCCTGGTGAATTTTGCCCACCTCGCCAAAGTCGGCTTCGCCAGCTTCGTGATCAAAACAGTCGATCACGTCCTTGGCCCCGCCGCAGGGCAAGTTGATGCAGTGTAATTCCGGGCCGAAGCTGCCTTTCAGCTGTTCGACCAGGCCCGGCAAGTCGCCGCCGGCATCGATTTTGTTAATCACGATCATGCGGGCCAGCCCCATCTCTCCGGCGGCGTGATACAGCCGGCGGGCGTTGAATTCGATCCCCTGCTGGGCGTTGATCACGATCACCGCCGTCTCCACCGCGGGCAGTGCCGCCAGCGCCTGGCCGACAAAATCCGGGTAGCCCGGCGTGTCGATCAGATTGATCTGCCGGTCCTGGTAGGTGGCGAACATCAGCACGGAGTTGGTGGAATGCTTGTGCAGCCGGGCCTCCGGCTCAAAATCGGAAACGGTATTGGCTTCCTCCACCGAACCCATACGCGTGATGGCGCCGCAGCGATGGGCGATGGCTTCCGCCAGGGTGGTTTTCCCACAGCCGGTATGGCCCAGCAGGACAATGTTGCGAATGGCTTCCGGTTTAAAACTGGCGGCGGTTACGGCCATCGGTTGCGCTCCTTCATTAGCACCTTTCAGCTTTCCGCGAGCCGCGCTCCGCGTCCCGGCGGCTGGAGGCCACGGATCACGGCCGCAAGCTGCGCGCGCATCGCTGGTGACGCATTGCGGATCTAAGGCCCAGTCTCGCGCGAGACAGTATATACCGCCCGCGGTCAACATTGAAACGCCCCCGGCCCGACCGGCCAGGGTATCGCCAGATTTTTTTGGCGAACGCCCGCCCGCAGCGCCCGCGCCAAGTCCCCCACATCTTACCGGCGCCAATCATACCGCCCGTGCGTATGTCCCCGCCCCCAAATCCGGCCATACCCACCAGCCACGAATCTTCCCACTTGCCGGCGCGCCGTATATGTTACACTGGCGGTTGGTTTGAACCGGCAGCCAGGCGGGTACAGCGGCCATGCGGAAACAACGTCTGATTCTACTGTTAAGCGCGGCGGTGGCGGCACTGGCCGTGATCGCGTTGCGCCTGGCGCAGCTGCAGCTGGCCGAGGCGAAATTCTGGCGTGCCCAGGCCCAAAGTTTCAGCTATCGCCACTACGTCCTGCCCACGCACCGCGGCCCCATCGTCGATTGTCGCGGTCGCTACCTCGCCATCCAGACCCCCTGCTACAATCTGGCGATTCAATATCAGGCCATGAATCGGGACGATCGCTGGATTACCCAGGAGGCCTTGCGTCGCCTGGAAAAACGCTATCCGTCCCGCCGCGCAGTGCTGGAGCATTTAGGAGCCGAACGGCGGCGCATCGTTGCGGCCTTGCGCCACCTGCCTGAAGCCATAAGCCGCTATTGCACACTGCCCTTAGCCGACGTGCTGGAGCGCTTGGACCTGGTCCGCGCCCGCATGCAGTTGCTGCAGGAAGATATCTGGGTGCGGCATTACCACCGCCACGAAGGACTTTTAGACCAGGCCAGTCCCACCGATCTCGACGCCCAGCTCGGCCTGGCCGGCCACGTCGACCTGGCCGAAGCGCACGAGGCCCATACCATTGTCGCCGATATTTCACCGGGAGTCGCGTTCTACTTCCAGAAACATGCCCGCGAATATCCGGGGCTGGTCATTGTCCCAAGCACGCACCGGGTCTATCCCTTCGGAGCCACGGCGGCCCAGGTGATTGGCGCCCTGCGTCAGGTCACGCCGGCGGCCTTGCGGAAGGATCCTTTCCAGCTGCCGCGCCTGCTTGCCAATACTCTGGCCGACACGCCAGGCAATCTCCGCGGCTACCTGCCCGGCGATGAGATGGGGGCTTCGGGAGTGGAGAGCGCCGCCGAAAATCTCCTGCGCGGCACACGGGGCATTCAAGTGCTGCGCCTGGACGGTCGGGAAATTTTGCCGGACCGGCGCCGCCCCATCCCCGGCCAAAGCGTCCACTTGACGCTGGACATCCGTTTGCAGCAGACGTTGCAACGACAGCTGGAAAATCCCGCCACCGGTTTACTCGATTTTAAAGGGCAATGGCATTCCGCCGCTGTAGTCGTGCTTTCAGTGGCGCATGATAACGTGCTGCTGATGCTTTCTGAACCGAGCTTCAACCTGAACTATTTCCATCAAGATTTTTCCCGGTTGATCCACAATCCTGGGCGCCCCCTGCTCAACCGGGCCGTCGCCGGAATCTATCCGCCCGGCAGCGTGGTCAAGCCGCTGGAGGCCGCCTTCGCGATCACCGACGGCGTGTTGACGCCTCAGACCGTGATTGATTGCGGCGCGTACCTCTTTCCCGGCCAGCCGAACCTGTTTCGCAACTGGACCTATCCGCTGGCCCCCGGACCGCTGGATCTAACTGGGGCGATCGAACAATCCTGTGACACTTACTTCTATCATGTCGGGTTGTGGCTAGGTTTCCAGCGGATGGTCGCCGGGTACCGTGAATTTGGTCTGGGGCAGTTGACGGGCGTGGGCCTGGGGGATGAAAGTCGGGGTAGGCTGCCGCCAGAGCGCGGCGTGCGGGATGGCGTGTCCAATCGCACCAATGCCATTTTTATGAGCATCGGGCAGGGACCGCTGGCGGTGACGCCTTTGCAGATGGCCAATGCCTACACAACCCTGTTGCGCGGGGGCATCTGGATGGCGCCGCGCCTGATCACAGAATTTCCCGGCCCGGCGCCGCGGCGGGTGCCCATCGACACGGCGGCTTTGCCCGCTATCCGGCTGGGCATGGAACGCGTGGTGCGCGGGCCGCATGGCACCGCTCCCATTTTGCGTATGGCCATGGCGGTGGCGGGAAAAACGGGCACAGCGCAGACGGTGCGGCGCGTGCGACGAAACCACCACTGGACGGTCGTTAAGGGGCTGGATGCCTGGTTCATCGGCTACGTGCCCGCGAATCATCCTCAATATGTGCTGGCCGCGGTGGTGCCAATGGGCGGCGACGGCGGCCGACGCGCCGGCGCTGTGGTCCGCCAATGCATTTGGGACATGGAACACTACGGCTACTTGACCAAAGTGGATGGACCATGAAGCAATCCGTCGCCACAACTTATCTGCCCGTGCCGGAACGCCGGACGGTTATCGCGCCCCCGTTGCTGCGGCGCCCGCCCGCCCCGTCGCTTTTTCGGCAGACGGGCCGGCAACTGCTCTGGCAGCTGGCCTCCACGCGTATCGCCTGGCTGGTGCTGTTGATTATCTTGTTGCTGTGTGCCGTCGGTTTGGCCGCCGTGAACGCGTGTGGAACGTCTTTGCTGCGGCTGCAGGAATTGCATCTGCTGATCGGCCTGGCGGTGTTATTGGCGGCGCTGGTCCCGGCGTACCATCGGCTGGGTCGCTACGCCTACGCTTTCTATATGGGCTCGGTTCTGCTGCTCCTGGCCGTGCGTTTCGGCCCCAGCGTGCAAGGTTCCCACCGTTGGTTCCTGCTGCCCGCGGGCATGAGTTTTCAACCCAGCGAATTGGCTAAGATCGGCTTCGTGATGGCCGTGGCGCGGTATCTGGCCAACCAGCGCAGTTGCCGAACCTTGCACACGTTGCTGGTTCCCTTTCTCTTGCTGCTGGCTCCCCTCGGGTTGATCGTGCTGGAGCCTGATCTCGGCACCTCCCTGTTATTTGTCCCGGTGTGCTACGCGATGCTGATCGCCGCGGGGGCGCGGCTGCGGCATCTGCTGGTGGTGTTGCTCATCGCGGCG
>JAJYFE010000082.1 GCA_021785435.1 Planctomycetota bacterium | reverse complement strand
CCGCCGGGCTGGGCGCCAGCAGGGCCGCGCCGAGATTCAGCACGGCCACGCCGACCACCAGCGGTATGATCCATTCATAACCCATGGGTGCATTTCCCATTTAGTAATCAATCTTCGCCATGACATTCATGATCTTCGCGCCAATCACCAGGGCCACCGCGGAGACCACCATGATTTCCTGCCCCTGCCGGGTATGGTAAAGCGGCCCCATGTAGCGGGGATTGATAAAATTCAGCAAAACGAACATGGCCACGGGCATCAGCAGCAGGATGCGCTTGCTGAAATTGGTCTGCGCCGTAAGCACATGGATGCGACGGTCCAGCCGGACCCGATCGCGCATCACCACGGCGAGGCGCTCCATCATGTCCGCCAGACTGCCGCCGCTTTTATGGTGGATGCTTATGGCGGTAGCCAGGATGCGGAAATTGGCCTGCGCGGTTTGCTCCGCGGCCTTCTGGATGGCGTCGTCGGTGCTTACACCGAAGTCCTGCTGCTGGCAGATGTCGGCGAAAATCTCGCCGACCGGCGCCGGAATTTCCCGGGCGATCAGCCGCAACGAACCACTGAACGGGTGCCCGGCGCGCAGTGAACGGGCGCCCAGCTCCAGGGCGTCGACAAATTGCTGCTCGAAAAGATTTTGTCGCTTGTCGATCTGGCGCTTCGCCAAAATCCACGCCAGCCAGGGCGCCAGGGCCGTCGCCAGCAGAGCGATGACCACATTGTGGGCCAGGAACAGGCCCAGCAAAAACGCCAGCAACATCAACAAACCAATCTGTCCCAGGAACAGGCCGGGCGGGGTGTGCCAGCCGGTCCGGCGGTAAAAGGCCCCCAGGCGCCGGGCCAGATTCGCGGCGGATCGCCCCGGCACCGCGGTGGAAATCCGCTTGCCATCAATCCACAGGCTCAACTGGCGTCGCGGCGATTCAGGGGGTGTCAGCCCGATGCGGCTTTTAAGCATCCGCATTTTTTGGGCGCGCCGCCGGGCCCACAGCATCACGCCGAGCAGCCAGACGGCCAGCAGCAGACCGGCGGCCGCCGCCGCGACGATTTCGGATTGCACGGATAAGCTAGCCATGTTTGCCCTCCGCCGCGGGATAGGTGAAATCATCCAGCACGCGGGCCTGAAACATATCGTTGGGGAACTGGGCGCCGCGTTCGCGCAGGGTCTTGAGAATCTGCGGGACCACGCCGCAGGCTTCAAAATGCCCCTGGGCGGCACCCTTTTCATCGACGCCAGTCTGGCGAAAGCGGAAGATTTCATGCATGCAGATGACATCGGCCTCCATGCCGGTAATCTCGGAGATGGAAATCATTTTGCGCGCCCCACCGACCAGCCGGCCCAGCTGCACGATCACGTTGAGCGAAGCGGCGACCTGCTGGCGGATGGCTTTGACGGTGGTGCTCAGGCCGGTCATCAGCACCATGGATTCAATGCGTTGCAGCGCATCGCGGGATTGATTCGCGTGCAGGGTGGTCAGCGAACCTTCGTGGCCGGTGTTCATCGCCTGCAACATATCCAGCACCTCAGCGCCACGGACTTCGCCTAAAATAATGCGATCTGGTCGCATCCGCAGAGAGTTACGGAGCAGATCGCGCTGGTTCACCTGGCCTTTGCCTTCCACGTTGGCCGGGCGCGTTTCCAGGCGGACCACGTGCGCGCGCTGCAATTGCAGTTCCGCGGCGTCTTCAATCGTGATGACCCGTTCGCCTTCCGGAATCCAGCGGGAAAGGGCGTTGAGAATCGTGGTTTTGCCGCAACCCGTTCCCCCGGCGACCAGCATGTTGATCTTGCAGCGCACGCAACTTTGCAGAAATTGCGCCATCTCCCGCGTCAACGTCCGCAATTCCAGCAGTTGCTCAATGCCGATCGGGCTGGCTCCGAACCGCCGGATGCTCATCACCGGTCCATCCAGCGCCAACGGCGGGATGATGGCGTTGACGCGCGAACCGTCCGGTAGCCGCGCATCGAGCATGGGGGAGGCCTCATCGATTCGCCGCCCCACCGAATTGGCGATCCGGCGGATGACATCGACCAGTTGCTTGTCATCACCGAAGCTGACATTGGTCCGCTCCAGCCGCCCCTGGCGCTCGATGTAGATCGTTTTGGCCCCGTTAATCAGAATGTCGCCGACGGTGGGATCGCGCAGGAATTGTTCCAACGGCCCTAAGCCGAAAATATCGTCCAGAATTTCGTGCAGAATCTGCTTGCGTTCCAGAGCCGTCAGCGGCCAGGATTGCTCGGCCAGCAACCGATCGGCCTGGCGCGAACATTCCTCGAACAACTGCTCCATAGGTAACTTGCGGGCGGCGGCTAAGTCCATTGTCGCCAGCAGGCGCTGGTGGATGGCGCTGCGGATCTGCTGCGACGACATCCGCATGGCTGTGCGGGCCGTCCCATTGGTCAAAGCGCCAGTCCCGGCGCGGTTACTGTTTGGCTGGAGAAATTGGCTGGCCATCGGCACACTCCCGTTTATTTAGCGCCCGTTTTCACTTTCGAGCCGCTAAGCGTCGCGGCCAGTTTTTGAATGTCGCGCCGGAATTCGGAATTACGCGCCGCTTGCGCCAGCGGTAGCCCCAAGTTCGCCGCCTGGATCGTGCTGACGTAATCGTTGCTTAACGGAACAACGCGCAGGCCGGTCAGCGCTTTTTCAATATCTTCCATCGGAATCATCTGGCCGCGCTTCCGATGCCGATTCAGAATTGGATGGATAACGGCTGGCGGCACCCCGTGCTCCACCAAGGCGGCGATGGCCAGGCGGGCCGCCTGAATATCCTTCACCGCGGCCTGGAAAACCACCAGCACGGCGTCGCTGCGCCGGGCCAGTTCCCCCGCCAGCGACTGCGAAACCCGCGGTAGGTCCACCACGACGCCGCGATAGGCCTCCTGGCATACGCCAAGCAGTTCCACCACCCGCTCCGAATCGAAATGGAACGCGTCAAACATCCGCGCGTCCGGCGCTCCGCCGAGCACGCTTAACTTTTCCGCGTAAGCCACCGCGTCGCCCTGCACCAGGCTCCGGTCGAAGCGACCGGGGCGCTCCAGCAGGTTCATCAGGCCAAAACGCGGCTCAAGGCCCAGGTAGCGACAAACGGTGTTGGCCCAGGGATCCAGATCCATTAACAGCACGCGCTCATTGCTAAGCAGCTGCATTTCCCAAGCCAGATTGATCGCCAAGGTAGTGGCCCCAACCCCGCCGCAGGCGGACAGCACGGTGGTGAGAAGGCCTGGTTCCACGGGGGCGCCGGCATGGTTGATGCGTTCCAGCACGCCAGGCAACTGGGTTTCGATGGAATCCTTGGTCAGAAAATGGCGGGCGCCAACCTGCATCGCTTCCAGCAGCAGATCACTGGGCATTTCGTTGGCCAACACGATGAACGTGGTGTCGTGGAATTGGCGCACCAGTCCATCCAGCTCGGCTAAGGTTTTATGCGGATTGCCATTCACGTCGACCAGGACCGCTTCGGTGCCGGCGGTGCGCAGCCGTACCGCCAGGCCGCGCAAATCCGCGCAGATATTCTCCGGACCGAGCCGGCCTTGGTTGGCCCCCAGGGCCGCGGCGACGGCATCGACCGTCGTTGGCTCGCTGGACATCACCACAATTGAATCGGTTGCCACCATGGGTTCACCTTTTTCTGGTTGCTGGTTTCGAGTTTTTAGTTTCTGGCTTCGGGTCTCCGGGACCGCCCCTTCTGGGTCCTTCGCCTTCATCCCTGCGCCTGGCAGGTCTACGGCCCGTTCAAGGCGGCACCGCTGGGTTCCTGCGGTGAATCGTAACTCGCCCAGGCGCCCGGGCCGCGCAGATTACTAAGTCCTTCCCGGCGCAGCATCAGCGCGTCCGGAGGAGCCAGATAAGCCGGGGTCTTGCCGGCGATCCGCCCCTGCAGGAAAAATTGCCAATCGGTCGGCCGACGGTATAAATCGCCGGGTAGCAGCGGCCGCAGCGCCGTCGAGGCCGGTGAAACCAGGTTGGCGGTCACCAGCACGACCAGTTCCGTGTCGTTGTTCTGAAACCGCTCCGAACTGAACAATTGACCCAGCACGGGTATTTGCCCGAGCAGGGGTACCTTGGAGGCGCGGGCCTGGGTTTCCTTATCAATCAAACCGGCCATGGCAAAACTCTGGCCGCTGTGCAGCACCAGCGTGGTTTGGGCCTCCCGCGTCAAAATGGCGGGAATACTGAAGCCGGAAATCACCACCGAACCTAAGCCCGTGGACAGCTCGCTGACCTCCGGCGCCACCACCAGGCGGATGCGGTTTTCGCCGAGCACCACCGGCAGGAACCGCAAACGCACGCCAAACTTCTTGTAGGTGACGCTGACCGCATTGGAGCTTCCACCCGCCTGCACCGTGGGAATGGGGAATTCGCCGCCCGCTAAAAAGCTGGCCTTATGGCCACTCTCGGCAACCAGCGTTGGCTCCGCCAGGATGCGCACATATTGATTCTCTTCCAGGGCCTGGATGAAGAATTCCAGGTTCCGCGATGGCACACCGGCAAGCAGCGTCGTGGAGGGGCTGGCCACGGCGGGACTAAGGAACTGGAAGGCATTCTGGAGGTCGGGAATCGGGCCGACCGGAGCTCCCGCGGGTACGCCGATGCTAACCGGATCCAGCGGGCCGCCGGCGTCGGAGCCGATCTGGTCCGCGCCGAACGCCCCGTTCGTCTCAAACATGTTGAAGCCGAAGGTGCGAATGGCGGTGCGGCTGGCTTCCGCGACGATGACTTTCAGTTGCACCTGCTGCACCCCCGCGAGGCGGGTCATATCGGTATACGGTATTTTCAGCGACGTCAGGTACCGATGCAGCAGGGAAATGTCCCCGGCGCTGGCCATCCGCCCGGTAATCACCAGCGCCGTGCCCGTGCCCGTGACGGAAAGCTGATCGTTCGGAAACAATTGTCGCAGGGTCTTCTGCAGGGCGGTGCGGTCCACGACCACATGGATCTGCCGGTGCTCCAGTAACCCTTTGCTGCCCCAGATGAACATATCCGTGGTGCCGGCAGTCAAAGCGGATACCAGAACTTCCGATGGGGTTAACGGCTTGACATTGGCAATCTTGGGATCCGTCACCGACAACCGCTTAATGGGCTGGTTCACCTTCACCACCACGGAATGCTGAACGATGATGCGCAGGGGCGTTGGCGTTGGCTTTTCCGCCGCGCGAGCGATAAACGTCGGCAAGGATGCGACGATGAACACCACCGCTGCCGCTAACCCTGGCTGCAGTGCGGACCGGGGGCTATAGGTGTTAAGCGTGCTGCTCATGGCCGGACCTCCGAGAGTGGGAACGATTCAACCTGGCTCTGCGGACCGCGAATGACCTGCATCTTCCATTGGGGGGGCGTCGCCGGCTTGGGCGTTACGGCCGCGGCAGCGACAGCCGGCGGTGGTCGCAGCGCGGCCGCCAGCATGGCCAGGCTGGTCTTGGGCCGATACAGATTACGCAGGTAATGGTCCGGGGTTACCGCCTTGAGGGTGAGGGTGGGCGTGTGCGCCAGCGTCGTGTCCAGCGGGTTGCGCAGCGCCAGGGACAGCGTCCCCGCATTCGCCGCCAGCCGCAGAATCTCCGCCTGCCGCGGGCTGACCAGCAGGCTTACGCGCTGGCTGCCGCCGGCGCCCGAATTTCCGCCGGAGCTGGCCTTGACCGCTGGCGGGGAATCCACCGTGCTGTTGTCGATCGCCAAAACCTCCACGTTCTGCAGAACGGTTGTGGCGATGGGCAACGCCGCGCCCGCCCGGCTTCCGGCGGCGGGGGGAGTTAAGGTCAGCAGCACATCGACCGCGCAGCCGGGATACAACATGCCTTGCAAAGCCGCGTAATTGGTGATGGCGACCCCCACCGCCCGGCGGCTGAAAGGGATGGCCGCGGCTAAGTTCGCCCCCACGCCCTGGCTGGCGAATACCTTGGAAGAAAAAGCCTCTCCTTTCACCATCGCCACCGCGAGCACCCGCCCGACCACCTGCACGCTATTCGATAAATAGTGCCCGGGGGCCTGGCTGGCGACCATCATTTTGGCGCGAACATCAGCGGCCTGAACGACCGCCATGGCCGGCAAGTTCTTCGCCGCTATTAACACCGCTACCTGCGGAGGAGGCCCGGCATTCCGCGGAGCGGCGCGCGGATGAAACACCACCGCCACCAGGATGGCCGCGCAGATCGCCGCCACCACCCCCAGCGCCGTCATAACGATTACCGCCCATTTCATGGCATCGCTCCCTTGGTGGTTTTCAGTTTTCAGTTTGTCGCCGCAGCAACTCTGCGGTCGCGTTGCTGTTCCCGGCACTGCCCGGTTGAGCCGGGCGTTCCGCGCCGCCCCCCCCCCGAACACTGAAAACCGGAAACCTCATTTCCACTTTTTCTCGCCTTGTCGAGTCGCCTCCTTCGGCGACCTGCCTTCGCCCTCCCGCCCCAGGCTGAAGCTCACCCGCCTCGGCGGGACCTGGTCTTACGCACCCCCAGCGGTGTATCGAAAACTGAGAACCCCCTTTTACTTGCCCCTTAGGGTCCTTCATTTTCCATGGACACGCTGGCGGTCAAGGTCGACGGCACGGGCAGCAGCGCCCCGCCGGTAATCGATGAATACGGCATCGACACCGTTACCGTCAGCAGACTGCCCGCCGCTCCGCCCACATTGCTGTAAGTGGCGGCCAGGTTGCTATATTCCCCGCCCGCGTTTGTCTTGAGGCTGCTGAAAGTGCCCGTATAGTTGCCATCGGGAACGGCGGCCACCCGCGCCGTCTGGCGGGCGATGTTGGTGATGGTTTGTTCCTGCAGAAACATCACGCCGTATTCGATCAGCCCATATAGAATCAGGATCAGTAAGGGCGTCACAATCGCCGCTTCAATCAGCTCCAGGCCGCGCCGCCAACCCCGCCGCCGCGACGAATCCACAGATTTCGCAGATCGCGGTTCGGTTGAACCGGCGTGATTCCGGCCGAGGATTGGCATCAGCGTGCCCACAACCACACCCCCGCCGCACTGGCCAGAACGCCCAGAAAAATCGCCACACCGTAGGGCATCGCCACCATGGCGCTGCCTTCGGGCAGCATCATCGCCGCGTCCCGCCGCGAAGCTTTCCCCAGCGCCAGCGTGGCCGCGGACAGGCCGATGAGTTTCAGATTGCCCGCGACGCGCCCCACCTGCCGGTGGGCCAGCGACCAGGCCAAGGCAAACACCACTGCGGCAAGGGACACCCCGGCCAGGACGAACAGCGTGCCGGGAAAGCCCACCCAGGCGCCGACGGCGGCCATCAGCTTCACGTCGCCGGCGCCGCCGCCGGCAAATAGGAATAAGATGAGATACGGGAGGGCGGCCACGATACTGGCCGCGAAGCTGATGAACAGTCCTTCAGGGCCGGCGTGAATGCCGGCGAATAAAAGACCGGCGCCCCACGCCGGCAGCGTCAGGATATTCGGAATGCGCCGCTCGGTAAGATCATAAATAGCCGACACCAGGCACAAGCTGATAACGATAATCCATAGCCCCCACATCGTATGTACGTTGGTATATCCATAAATCATAGATCACCCGCGTCCCCCGGGGAGCCTGACCGCTTGTTGCCTCAACGCACCCCTCTACCTCCCCCTCCCTTGCCGCCTGTCTGCGCCTAAGAAAAAAAGGAAAAAACCCGGAGCCTCGATCGCCTGCCAGCCCCGTCAATACGGGGCTCCGGGACAGGGAACCCACCTGGCGTTATCAGGTGGTGGTGGCGGTTTTCAGATTGTTGAACGAGGCGCTGACGTTCGTGCCGATCGCGGTGATGACACCGACCAAACCGGCGACGATCAGGGCGGCAAGGATCGCCCATTCCACGGTTTCCATGCCCTGCTCGTTACGCAGCAGTTTTCCAAGAACCTTCATGTGAACCTCCTTTACGCGCAGCTCCGCCCTTGCCCGGCAGCGTGCGCTGGCCGGAACTCCGCCGGACGACGAAACTCGCGTGGAACCATCGGAAGCCCCCGGGTGGGCCGAACATCGGCCCGTTCCCATCCCTGCGGCTTCCATCCCGAGAGTTATCGGGACCGCATGACCGTGCGGTTGGCGCGTTTAGCCTGGCACATTCATGCGGAAAATATTATCGGCACTATCGCCGGGAAAGTTTAACCTGATTTGGAAATAGGTTGCCGCGCCTGCCGCCATCACCCCTTCATAGCCGCTGCGAACACGCCTTATCCCGCCGCGCGCACCCGACGCCGCGTAGCCGGTGATGTCTCCATCGCCGTTGCGAACGCAGCGCGTAACCGCAGACGGGCTGGGCCGGACCGACCGCGCTTGTCCCGGCGCGTCCGGATGTATCGGAACCATGGGGTACCTGCGGTGTTTGTCTCATGGCCCGGAGGTCGCCGCGGGCGACCACACTGCGGCGATGAGGTTGGGCGCCGCAATCGGCCGTCGAACCCGTCGCTTACGCTCCGGGCCAAGCAGGAGCGCGGAGTGAACGCGGCGATTGAAACGGGGCGTCCGGCCGGTTCCAGTAGTCGGAGTGTGCCTACTACGCAGGTCGAAGATCCGCCCCGGTGGACACGGTCCGAAGTACCGTGGCGGACCGCTGGATCGACGGCACATCGGAGTGTGCCGACTACGGCGGATCTTCGACCTGCTACGGATTCATTCCGCGTTCAGACTCAGCACCGCGTCGACCAGATCGCCATCCGTCGGTTCGGTGAGCGCAAAGCCGGCGCGCCGGCACAGGCGCTGCATCTCCTGGTTGGAGGAAAGGATTTCCGCCCGCACGTGCTTAATCTTTTCCAGGCGGGCCACCTCCAAGAGGCGCCCAAGCAGTTGCGTACCTACGCCCCGATTCTGAAACGCATCGCTGATCACCACCGCGAATCGCGCGTCGTGGCTGGAGGGAATGCGGCTCAGGCGGCCCACGCCTACAATGACCGGTGTCGGGGCAGGTCCATCGACGCGCTCCACCACCAGCGCTATTTCGCGATCGTAATCATTGAAGCAGCGCCGGATCAGCCGTTCATGGATCACCCGCGCGTCATACTGGAGCATGCCGAGATAACGCTGCCGCACGCTGCGCTCGGAAAGTTGGCGATGAAACTCCACTAGCAGCGGTTCATCCTCCGGCCGAATGGGGCGGATGGTCAGCTCCACGCCATCCCGGGTTTTAATGCGGTTAATATACTGCACGGGATAGGGCCGGATGGCCGGCCGGGGCAGCTGCTCTACCGGCGTGGAGGCAGGGTGCAGCACCACCCGGGCGTCCAAGGCCAGAATCTGGTTCGGAGCAACCAGCAGCGGATTAATGTCGATTTCACGAATCCATAAATGCTGCACCACCAACCGGCTGAAATTGACGATGAGCTGCTCCAACTGCGTCAGATCGATCGGTTGGCGGCCCCGCACTCCCTGGAACACTTGAAAGATCCGGGTTTGCTCCATCATCCGCCGCGCCAGGGTGCTGGTCAAGGGCGGCAGGCCCAAGGCGCGATCCTTCATCACTTCCACCAGCTGCCCGCCGGCGCCGAAAAGAATGACCGGGCCTAATTGCGGATCCACCGTGCTGCCTAAAATAATTTCGTAACCTTCCAGGCGAATCATCGGCTGCACGGTCACGCCGTCGAAAGCCGGGGCGCCGGCCTTTTCCGTCACCGCATCGCGAATGGCGGTAAAGGCGCGCTGTACTTCCTCGGGCGTCCTCAAATTCAACCGCACACCGCCGACGTCGGTTTTATGGCTGATGGTCCGCGAAAGCAGCTTGAGCACCACGGGATAGCCCAGGCTCTGGGCGAGAGCGGCCGCCTGGGCCGGCGTGGCCGCGGTGCGGGTAGGCGTAACCGGCAGCCCATAGGCCTGGAGCACTTCTTTCGCTTCCGGCTCCGTCAGCAGCGTTCGCTGCTGGCGTTGAATCGCAGCGAGCAGAGCATCGACCCGTTGCGTCTGATGTTCGGCGGCGTAGGCGCCGCCGGGCAGGGAGGGCGTTTCATAAATTCCATTTAAGTTGTAGTGATACCGCCACATGAAATTGAAGATGCGGCAGGCCTGGTCGGGATAAGCGAAGTTCGGAATGCCATGTTCCCGCAACCGCTGGGCGCCCGCGGCCACTTCCGCTCCGCCCATCCAACTGGCCAAGATAGGCTTTTTCGGCGCCGCGACCGAGCCACAGAGTTGATCGGCCGTGCGGGTGGGATCGGTCATGGCCTGCGGCGTCAAGATAACCAGCAAACCGTCGCTGGCCGGATCCTCCATAGCGGTCTTGCACACCGCCGCATAGCGGGCCGGATCCGCATCCCCCAGGATGTCCACCGGATTGCCGTGACTCCACTGCGGCGGCAACAGAGCCTCGAGGGTTTTCAGACTCGCCGCGGAAAGCTGGGCCAGCTGGCCGCCCCCGCGGATCAAGGCGTCGGTGGCGAGCACCCCGGGACCGCCGGCGTTGGTCAGAATGGTCAGCCGCCGGCCTTGGGGTTGGGGCTGCTTGCCGAGCACGTACGCCATGGCGAACAGGTCTTCGATGCTGTCCACCCGCAACACCCCGACCCGCCGAAACGCCGCATCCATGGCGTCGTCGCTGCCGGCCAAAGTGCCGGTGTGCGAAGCGGCGGCTTTCGCGGCGGCGGCGGTGCGGCCCGCTTTAATCACGATAATCGGTTTGGTCAGCGCCACCTCCCGCGCCGCGGAAAGGAACGCCCGCGCATCGCCAATGCTTTCCATGTAGATCACGATACTGCGCGTGCGCGGATCATCGCCCAAATAGTCGATCAGATCGCCCCAGCCGACATCCAGCATCGATCCGATGCTGATGAACGCGCTGAACCCCACCTGCTCCTGCAGGCTCCAATCCAAAACTCCCGTGCACAGAGCGCCGCTCTGGCTAAGGAACGCCACCGATCCGGTCTGAGCCATGGCGTGGGCAAAGGTGGCGTTAAGGCCGGCCGGTGGGCACATCACGCCCAGGCAGTTCGGCCCAATGACCCGGATATGATATTCGCGGGCCAACGCCAGCACGCGCTGCTCCAGCGCCGCGCCGGCCGGGCCGATTTCCTTGAAACCCGCGGAGATAATCACCGCGCCAGCGATCCGCGCCTCGCCGCATTCCTTAATGATCTCCGGCACGGTTGGCGCCGGCGTCACGATCACCGCCAATTCGGCCGGCTCGGGCAGATCGGCCAACCGGGCATACGCCTTGATTCCCATGACGTGGGGGCGCTTGGGATTCACCGGCAGAACGGTTCCGCCAAAGGGCGTGCTGATAAGATTGCGCAAAATCGCCTGGCCTACGCTGCCCGGTCGATCCGTGGCGCCGATGAGTGCGACGGTTTTCGGGGTGAAAAACGGCCGCAAAGGATGTTTTTCCTGGCGCCAAATATCATGGGCCGGATCAAATCCTGGTGATTTCTTGGAAAGATTAACCATGGTGGTACTCCCTTATCTGCTCCCCTGACCCCTTAAAGCGTACTTGCCCCACGGGTAGACTCGGTGCCCCCATCTTCGTATTTCTTCGCGCGGCGCGAAGATTTTGGCCCGCAGAGAATCCCCGGTTTCCGGCGGAGAATCCACCCCCGGCAAGTCCGCCGCGCTGGGCCATCTGCGCCACAATCCTTCAAAATCTTTGCGCCGTGCGAAGTTTTTCGTTCGGCACAAAGGTTCTGGTTGTCCGGCGGACTGTTACCCGCGACAAGGTCTCCAAAGGCGACTCCTCGATCCGCCGAGGGTCGCCGTGGGCGACTGAACTACTCCGCCTCCGTGCGGACCGGGGGCTATGTATTTGGTTGCGGCGCAGTTTAACCGCCCACGGCGGGCCGCGCTGGTCCCCACCTTCACTTAAAATACAAACTTTACGCCGGACAGGCAAGAACCGCCGCAGTCATTGCACCCGCCAGACACCCGTCAGCGCCACCCGATCAGCGGTGCTGAAATGCCGTATGGCTTGGCGTAGCCCGGCGCGGAAGCGACGCGTTTGGGGCAGGTGCCCAGGGCAATACCCCCCGCCAGCGCTCGGCGCTGTGAACCACCTACGCTTGCCCCTTCGTAGCCCGGCGATCGCCGCGGGCGACTGAACTGCGCGACGGGGCTGGGCGCTGCCGCCGCACCTCGAACCGGTCGTTGCAGTTTAGTCGCCTGCGGCGACCTCCGGGCTATGACAAGCACTTGCCGTCCTTACCCCGCGGCGCACAACGGGCGCACTGGAACCGGCACCGGCAAACCCAATCTGTCATGCCCCCGTAGCGGGGAACACGTCCGTCCCTGTTGATTTCGGGGGACAGACGTAATAATGCTGCACGTTTCTTGTGTTGAAACATCAGATTTAATGCCCCACGGTCAGCACTATCTTTCCGAAACCACCGCCGGCTTCCAGGGCGCGGTGGGCTTGGGCCACCTGTTCCAACGGCAACACCCGGCTGATCACGGGTTTGATGATCTGCCGCTCCAGCAGTGATTTCAGCGCCATCAGATACGGTTTCCGGCGACGCAGAAATTCGTAGTGGAGGCTCAAGTTCTTTCGATACCCCAGGCTCAAATCGCCACTGGGATTCACGATCGTAACCATGCGGCCCATCGGTTTGACAAGGTCCATGGAACGCGCCACCACATCGCCGCCGACACAGTCGTAAACCAGGTCTGCGCCTTCGCCCGCCGTTTCTTGCCTTACCACCTCGGCAAAGTCCCGCTGCCGGCGGTCGATGACGTAATCGGCTCCAAGCGAACGCACCAGCGCCATATTCGCCGCGGAGCATACGCCGAACACATAGGCGCCGGCGGCATGGGCCAGCTGCACCGCCCAGGAACCCACCCCACCGGAGGCGCCGTGTATCAGAATGGTTTGCCCCAGCCGCAGGCCGCCGCGTTCCATGAGGCCATCCCATGCGGTCATGGCCGCCAAGGGGACCGCGGCCGCCTCGATAAAGCTCAAATTGACGGGTTTGGGTGCCACTGTGGCCGCGGTGGTAACGTGATATTGGGCATTGGCCCCGGGGCCGGAAAAGTCCGGACAGTAAAATACTGCATCGCCCGGCTTAAAGTCCCGCACCGCGGCACCGACTTTCTTGACGATCCCGGCGGCGTCGAATCCCAGCACACTGCCCGGGCCATAGCCAAAAAGACCGCTGCGGCGGATCTTGTAGTCAATGGGATTCACCGAGACGGCATGGACTTCAACCAGCAGTTGATCCGCGGCAGGTTCAGGAATGGGAAGTTCCTGTTCCTGGAACACTTCCGGCGGACCGTTGGCGGTGATGACCATCGCTTTCATACGTATTCGCGTTGCCTCATACTTTCATCCCTGGGCTTTGGTTTCGGTAGCTGGTTTCCGGTTTCCCGTGGTTGGGTTACGGGGGTCCACCGTCCCTGCGTCTCCGTGCCCCCGTGTCCGCCGCGTCGGTTCCGCCTTCCGCCTTCGTCTTTCCACCGCACGTGCCCGTGCCGGTGTCAGGCGCGGATATGCCCCTGTCCCGTCACGATATATTTATAGGTGCACAAATCCGCCGCGCCCATCGGCCCACGGGCGTGCAGTTTGTCCGTGCTGATGCCGATTTCCGCGCCTAAGCCATATTCGTAGCCGTCCGCCCAGCGGGTCGAGGCGTTGACCATCACGCTGGAGGAATCCACCTGCTGCACGAATTTGTTCGCCGCCGCCAGGTTGGTGGTGATAATCGCGTCCGTATGACCGGAGCCATACTGCGCGATATGGGCCAGCGCTTCGTCCAGCGACGTGACCTGTTTGATGGCCACGATCAGGTCCAAAAATTCCCGCCCCCAGTCGGAATCCCTGGCCAATTGGGCGTCCTGTAACAGCCCCAGGCTGCGGGCGTCAGCCCGCATCTGAACCTTCGCCTGGCGGTAGCGCGCCGCCAGGCGCGGCAAGACCTGGGGCGCGATCGCGGTGTGCACCAGGATGCACTCCGCCGTATTGCACACGGCGCAGCCGTCCACTTTGGCGCTGTACGCCACATTGACCGCCATGTCCGGATCGGCGTCCTTGTCGATATATACGTGGCAAACACCCTTGTAATGTTTGATCACCGGAACGCTGGCCTGGCGCACCACGGCCTGAATCAGCGCCTCCCCGCCGCGGGGAATCACCAGGTCCACCAGCCCCTGGGCGGTCACCAACGCCCCGACCGCCGCATGGTCGGTGGTTTCCACCAGTTGTACGGTGCCGGGATCGAGGCCCGACGACTGGAGCGCTTCCCGAATCACGTCCGCGACCGCCAGATTGCTGCGCAGCGCCTCTTTTCCACCGCGCAGGATGCAGGCATTGCCGCTCTTAAGGCATAAGGCGGCGGCGTCACTGGTGACATTGGGACGGCTTTCATAAATAATCGCGATGACCCCAATGGGTACCCGCCGCTTTTCGATCCGCAGACCATTGGGCCGATCGTAGGCGGCGATGGTCTGGCCGACCGGATCCACCTGGCCGGCAATTTCTTCCACACTGTGGGCCATGGCTTCAATTTTAGTCGCGTCCAGCGCCAGCCGCGCCAGCAGGGCCGGCGACAGGTTGTCCGCGCGAGCCTGTTTCAGATCGGCGGCGTTGGCGGCCAGCAGAGCCTCTTGCGCGGCGCGGAGGCCCTCGGCGATGCCCTGCAACGCGCTGCGGCGCACCAAACCGCTGACCCCGGCCAGGACCGTCGCGGCGCGGCGCGCCCGCCGGGCCATCGCCTGAATCTGCCCGGTGACGTCCATAGACGCCGGCCGGGCGGCCGACTCCGCAACCGGCGAAGCCGGGATGGATGCGACCAGTGGCGGCGCGGCCACCATCGGGTTACTCGGCCGACTCGGACCTGTAGTCGCCGGGCGGGCATGGGTTCGTGGCATAACGGATCCTTTTAAACGTTACAGCATTTCCGTCGCGCGGGGAAAACTTCCCAACACGGACAGTTGCAGGCAGTGCCGGCGCGCTTCCTCCAACGCGGCGCGGACTTTCTCATCTTCCTGATGGCCGATCAGGTCCAGGAAAAAGTAATATTCGAAGTTCCGCTTCTGGCTTGGCCGCGTGTCGATATTGGTCAGATTGATACGGTATTTTCGAAACACGTCCAGCACCTCCACCAGCGCCCCGCTCTTGTGAGCCGTGGTGAAAATCAGCGACGTCTTGTCATCGCCGCTGCGCCGGGCCGGATGGCGGCCGATCACCAGAAAGCGCGTCACATTGTGCGGATTATCCTCGATATTGGCGAACAATATCTTCAGCCCGTAAAGCTCCGCCGCCAGCGCCGAGCCGATCGCCGCAACCTGCTTTTCCCGCGTCGCCAGTTCGGCCGCTTGGCTGCTCGATTCCGCCGCGCTGCGCCGCGCCTCCGGCAGGGTGGCGCTTAACCATTTGCGGCACTGATCCAACACCTCGGGCTTGCTGTAAATGGTCCGCACTTCGGCCGGCTCGCACCGGGCCAGGAGATGATGATGCACCGCCACCAGCACCTCCGCGACCACGCCCACCTGGGCGTGCTCCAGGAAGGCGTCCATCGTCTGCCCAATGCCCCCGATGGTGGAATTTTCCATCGGTGCCAAGCCCATATCGACATGGCCGCGGGCCACGGAATCAAACACCGTGGCGATATCCGCCACCGGCACGTGTTCCACACTCGATCCAAATTTTTTCACCGAAGCCAGATGCGAAAAACTGCCCTGCGGCCCTAAAAACGCGATACGGAGCGGCTTTTCCAAAGCGAAGCTGCCCGACATTAATTCGCGATAAATCGTCTCGACGCAGGTATCGGACAACGGACCACCCGTGTGGCGGTTGGCCTGGCGAACTTTGGCCAGGACTTCTTTTTCACGATCGGGAGCGTAAATGGGTGAATTGGCCTGCTGCTTCAGACGGCCGATTTCCACCACGATGCGGGCGCGGGCATTGAGCAGCTCGACAATGCGTTCGTCCAACTGATCAATCCGGGTGCGAAGTGACGCCACGGATTCCGGCTGCGACATCCCGACACCTCTGCCCTTGAAAATAGTCGAACTCCGATCCTGCCTTTCGGCCGCGCGCGGCGGCGGATCAAAAATCGGAAATCGCCCTCAAAAAAACGGCGCTCTCCCTTCCGCGAATCTTATCCCGGCGTGCCCCGCCCGGCAATGTGGGGAAAGCCTTCCCGGGGCCCTAAGAATCCGCGCCGTCAAATGTGACCATGGTCGGGGATGTCAGAACCGAGTGGTACCAAGGCCACCGCTCGGCAGATCCGCGAGGATGAACCTGGGAAGAGCGCCGCGCCATCCAAGTCCGCCTGGGGACGGAGCAGTTTAGTCGCCCCGGCGATCTACGGCGGACCGGGGCAGAGCGCTGTGCCGCCCCGGAACACGAGTCTGGCACCGCTCATCGAAAAACGTCACCCCCATCCTTTCCACCTACCCATCCGATTGGCCATGTTCCCCGCATAGCGTTATTATACAAATGGTGTCAGCGGTGAGAGCGGACCACGGGTTGCGTTTTCCCCGCGTGGATGGGATGCCCCGCCGCCGTAGCTCAGTCGGTAGAGCGGCGCTTTCGTAAAGCGCAGGTCAAGGGTTCGAGTCCCCTCGGCGGCTTTGAAGGATCAGCAGTGCTGGGCAGCCTTGCCAGCCTAAGCACACCTTATCCATGCCCGATGTGAGGTGCCCCGTAGCCGTCAATGTCCCCACCACGGATGCGATCAAAACTCCGGACTCCATTTTCCAATCCCCAGCCCCCGGAACCTGGGGGCGGTGCACGACTGCGCCCCGACAAATTGTCGCAGCCTCATGGCGGGCGTAGCCGGATTTGGGGGCGGGAACATACCCATGGGCGGCATAAATGCCGCCACTAAGACGTTGGGGGCTTAGCGCGAACGTGGCGGGGCGGCGTTCACCCCAAAAACTCCGGCCACACCCTCCTGGCCGCGTCGCTGAAGCGCTGCTGGAAGTTTTTGGCAATCTGCGCCATAATATAAGGTTTTGAGCTTCGGCCAATGCCGGCGGGCCGGCCGAAGCGTCAGGCGGATCTAACGATAAAGGTGGCGGCAAGTGATGCGCGAATATCTGATCGCCGGAAATTGGAAAATGAACCTGGGGCGCACGGAAAGCGTGTACCTGGCCCGGGAGCTGGCTGGTAAGATCCCCGCCCACGATGCGGTGGAAACGGTGCTGATTCCGACGTTCGTGCATCTGGACGCGGTGCACCAGGCGATTGCCTCCAGCGCCCTGAAACTGGGCGCTCAGGATGTTTACCATGAAAAAAAAGGCGCGTTCACCGGTGAAATCAGTCCGGCCATGCTTAAGGAAGTCGGCGTACAATTCGTCCTGGTCGGACACTCGGAACGGCGCCATATCCTCGGGGAGACCGATGCCCTCTTAAACCAGAAGACCCTGGCGGCAATCGCCGAAGGCTTGACTGTGGTTCTTTGCGTAGGGGAAACGCTCCGGGAGCGCCAAAGCCATCAAACCAATGAGGTCGTGGCGCGGCAACTTGCCGGCGGCCTGGCCAAGGTCGGCTCGGACATGGTGCAACGCCGTCGGCTGGTGATTGCGTATGAACCGGTCTGGGCCATCGGCACGGGGCTTACCGCCACGCCTCAGCAAGCCCAGGCGGTCCATAGCTTTATCCGCCAACGTCTGACGGACTTGTATGGAACATCACTCGCCCAGACCATTCGCATCCAATACGGAGGATCGGTCAGGAAAGCCAATGCGGCCGACCTGCTGGCCGAAGCCGACATCGACGGTTTACTCGTCGGCGGCGCGAGCCTTGCGGCGGATGAGTTCGCGGACATTGTGCGCGCGGCCGAGCAAGTAAAAGGTAAAAAGTAAAAAAGGAAAGCGCCCGCGAACCAAAAACCAGAAATCAATAACCAGGGATTGAAAACGTTACGTAAATGCTCACGACGCTCCTGACCATTTTCTTCGCGCTGCTGTGTTTGCTGCTTATTCTCATTGTCCTGATCCAACGCGGGCGCGGGGGCGGACTGGTCGGAGCCTTTGGTTCGGGGGGCGGTGGATCCGCCTTCGGCACTAAAACCGGCGACGTGTTCACCACCGTGACTGTGGTGCTGTTTGTACTGTTCATGCTCCTGGCGATCTGGTTGAACTGGCGGGTTCAAGGCTCCGTTCCTCGGGCGACCCCGGCACCACAGGCGCCAAAGGCGCCTGTCACTCCGGCCGGCGGCGCTGCCGCGCCCGGCCAAACCGGCCAGACGGCATCGCGCCCGGCGCGGTCCGGCCAATCCGCCGGCGGCCCGGCCAAAACGCAACCGTGAACCGTTACCCGAGCGTTGGGATTCCTTATTTTGCCCAGGGGTGTCCGGATGCTGGCCACGGTTTAAGGATTTTCCGCCATGATCGTCAGTATGACGGGTTACGGGCGCGCCAGTGGCGATCAGGCGGACTTGGCCTGGATCGTGGAAATCCGCTCGGTCAACCACCGCTTCCTTAAACTGGAGATGCATCTACCCGACGCGCTGGCCGGCGAGGAACCGGCCATCGAACAACTTCTGCGGCAACAACTTGGGCGCGGCTGCGTGACCGTCACCGTAACGGTTACGCCGGGAGAGACCGCGGCGGCCACGGTGAATCTTCCGGTGGTGCGGTCTTATCTGCGGCAATTATTGGATCTAGCCGGCGCGGTGGACGCTGAAGCGGCCGGTCAATCTCCCGCCACGTTGACCATTGATCTGGCGCAGCTGCTTACCCTCCCCGGCGCCTGTCAGGCGCCGGCCGCGCAAGAGCACCGGCACCAGCAGCACGATTTCCTGTTGAAACTCGTCCGTGACGCCTTGGAACAGTTGCTGCGCATGCGCCGCGACGAGGGCGAAGCACTCTGGCGCGATCTACAGCAACATCTCGATGGCATCGGTGAAGCGATTCGCAACATCCGCGTTCTGGCACCGGCCGTAGCACAGCAATACCATGAAAGGTTGCGGGCGCGGGTGCGGCAGTTGGTGCAGGAGTCAGGTGTGGCGTTCAATGATGCTGATTTGCTTCGGGAGGTGGCGCTTTTTGCCGAGCGCGCCGATATCAACGAAGAACTGGCGCGGCTGCAGGGGCATCTGGATCATTTCGTGCAATTGAATCAAAGCGGACAGCCACGGATTGGCCGAACCCTGGATTTTATTGGCCAGGAAATGCTGCGTGAAGCGAATACCATCGGTGGAAAATGCGCCGACGGACAGATCGCGCGCTGGACGCTGCGGATCAAGGGGCTGATCGACCGCCTTAAAGAGCAGGTTCAAAATGTCGAATAGCGGGCTGTTGGTGTTTATTTCCGGGCCGTCCGGGGTGGGCAAGTCCACGATTTGCCGCCGCCTGGCGAACGACCTGCCCGGGCGGTTCGCCTTGTCGGCCACCACGCGAATCGGTAAACCGCAGGATCAGTGGGGCAAACGCTATATTTTCGTCGATGAACGCGAATTTCGCCGGTGCATTGAACAGAACGCGTTTCTCGAATATGCTAAAGTATTCGGCCACTGGTATGGCACGCTCAAGCAGCCCGTGCTCGAAGCGCTGCAGGCCGGTGAAATCGTTTTGCTGGAGGTGGATGTCCAGGGCGGACGGCAGGTATTCCAGGCGTTCCCCGACGCGGTTGGCATTTTTATCCTTCCGCCGGGCGAAGCAGAACTGGTTCGCCGTCTGCAAGCGCGCGGGCGCGATGAACCCGTTGTGATTCAGAAACGTCTCGCCCAGGTCCAGCATGAAATAGCCGTGGCCCATGGCTCCGGAGCGTATCAATTGATGATCGTCAATGACGTTCTGGAGCAGACGGTGCTCAAGCTGCTTGAATTCGTGCGGCAGCGGCGGGCGCAGGCGTCCAACCAGCCGCAGCCGACCGGTATGCCGTGCCATGGGCGTACGTCCACGACGCCCGCCGACTGGTCGGCTTAGCCCGGAGCGTAAACGACGGGTAAGTGATGCACTCGGAGTTTTGCGGTGAACCAACTGTGCGGTTTGGTTTTCATCGCGTGGTTTTACACAAAGGTCAAACGATGATCGAAGCCGTAAAAAGTGATGAAATCCTTCATAAATTGGGCGGACGCTTCAAGTTGTGCGCGGTCGTGCAGTCGCGCTGGAAAGAGTTGATCCGTGGCGCCCGGCCGCTGGTGGAACGGCGCGGCCACCCCGATTTGCAGGTGGTCATCGACGAAATCGTCCAGGATAAGGTGGCTGTGGACTGGGAGAAGAATCCCAAATTGACCACGCCCCAGGAAGCACTGGGGCGCCCATGACTGCGGCCACGAGCAGCGTACTGGTATGCGTATGTGGAGGCATCGCTGCGTACAAAGTCTGCCCAATAGTCAGCCGGCTGGCGCAGCGGAATGTGCCGGTGACCGTGGCCATGACCGCCGAGGCGCAGCGCTTTGTCGGCACCGTAACCTTTGAGGCGCTCAGCGGCCGGTGTGTCCATACGGACCTATGGGCCTCATCCGACACATCCGACCCCCAGCACCTCAACCTGGCGCGGCAAAGCACTGTGATTCTGGTGGCCCCGGCGACGGCCAATATGCTCGCCAAGATGGCGCATGGCATCGCCGACGATCTGGTCAGCGCTCTGCTGGTGGCCGCGCCGCCAGGCGTTATCGTGGCAGCGCCCGCCATGAATGAGGGGATGTGGAATAACCCGGCGACCCAGGAGAATGTC
>JAJYFE010000210.1 GCA_021785435.1 Planctomycetota bacterium | reverse complement strand
TGTTGATCGCCGAAGTCCAAGCGTGTGCTGGTGCCCCGCCGGAAACCCGCGATCAGCCATGGGTTGAAGCGGTACTGTCTCGCGCTGGCACCGGCATTCCGTGGCGGGACTGGCCGGTCGGCTTCGGTGCTGGGGACGCGGTATACCAAACGATTTCGACGCTGGCCAAAGGGTGGGGGCTGGCAAGCACGGTTCAAACGTTTACCGGATAGCCTCCTGGATACGGCCAAGGTTTTATTGCTCGACAGCACGGTGACCCGTGCCCACCCGCATGCGGCCGGTGCTGCCCCAAAAAAAGGGGATAAGAAGCCTAAGGGTTGGGCCGCAGCCGCGGCGGCTGGGCGCGAAGCCGCACTTGGCGGCGGCGGACGCACAGACCACTCTGGCCGGGTGTCTTGACGCCGGGGCAACCACACGATGCCACGGTGGTTGAGGAAATGCTTAGCCGCGGTTCCCCCGCGTTGCCCGGTTCGGGCGGTGGTGATGGACCAGGCTTACGATAGCGACGCAATACGTGCGGACCTGCATCGCGCCGGCATCCAGGCCGTCATCCCCGGCTCAAGCAAACATCGCCGATTTATTCCCCAGGATCGGAAACTCTATCGGGGCCGCAATGGCGTGGCGCGACTGGTGGGCCGGTTCAAACCGTTCCGAGCCATCGCCACAGGTTAGGACAAACTGGCCTGTACCTTCATGGCTATCGTTCAGCTGGTCGCTGCCATTCTTATGACCCGAACATTCGTCAACACGACCTAAATATCGGTTAGGAGACGAAAGGCAGGTCAGAAGCCCTCCATTGGGGGGCAGAGCCAGAGATAAAGAAAATGGGGGGGGAGACGCCCATAAGCGTTAATTTAAGAGTTGACACAACCGCACATTTGTGCTAGCCTGGCAACATGAAAAGCATGTTGAGTAAAGGGCGTGAATTGGACGAATGGTCGGTGGTTGAGCGATTCTTGCCATCCGGTTGGCGGCGGCAAGCACGCGTACTGGGAGCGTTGCGGCGACGGCGTGGGGTTAGCGACGCCGGGGCGTTGCTACGGTGTTTACTGATACACCTTGCGGAAGGGTGTTCGCTGGCTGAGACGGCGGTGCGTGCGCGGGAGGCGGGGCTGGGCCAAGTTTCGGGCGTGGCGTTGTTTAAGCGGTTGCGTGCGTCGGGCCCGTGGTTGGGCTGGATGGCCGGGCAATTCTGGCGGGCGCGTCAGTCGCTGCCCGAACCCCTGGAATTACCACCCCGCCTGATAGCCGTAGACGCGACGGTGATTGCGGAGCAAGGCGTTACGGGCAGCCAGTGGCGTGTTCATTGGGCGGTAGATGTGCGCACCTTGGATTGTGTGGAATTTTCGCTAACCGGTGCGAAGGGGGGAGAGACTTTCCGTAACTTCAAAGTTCTACCCGGTAGCGTGATGTCCGGGGATCGTGCGTATGGCCGAGCGCGGGGAATTCATCATGTCGTGGCGGGGGGCGGACAGGTACTGGCTCGTTTCCATCCCCAACAGGTCCCGATGTACGATGTGGATGGTGGCGAGAAGATACGCTGGCTCGAGCGATTGCGTGGGTTGCGGGTGGGAGAGATTCTGGATCTGCCGGTGCGAGTTCCTTACGAAGGTCAATGGGTTCACGGGCGAGCGGTAATCCTCCGGCGAAGTCGTGCCGCCACCGAAAAGGCCCGGCGGAAAGTGGAACTAAAAGCCCGTCGGAATCAACGCCAGCCATCGGCTTACGCTTTGGCAATGGCCGCATACCTGATGATCTTCACTACGCTGCCGGCGGAACTTTACCCGTCGGCCAAGGTACTGGGTATGTATCGTTGGCGGTGGCAAATTGAGTTGGTGTTCAAACGCCTGAAATCCATCATGGCCTTGGGTCAACTTCCCAAACATGATCCACCCAGTGCTAGAGCTTGGATCAGCGGGAAACTGCTGGTGGCGATGCTGGTGGAACGCCTGCGACTCGAAGCCGAGTCTTTTTCCCCCTGGGGATATCCGCTGGAAACACCGCTCGCCCCGCCAGTGGGCGGGCAGGCTCTGTCGAGTCGCCTTCTTCGGCGACCGGCCGCGGCCCAACCGGGCGCGTTTGCCACGTCGGCCCCACCGTCTGTCGCCGCGGGCGACCGAAGCCGGGCTCGGCCTCCGGCTCGGCCAGCGGTTCCGCGTCGCCAAGCGTCATTTCCGGCGGCTGCACCGCCTCCACCGTAAACGGGCCGCTGACCCGCACCACGTGGCGCACGATTTCCGGCTGATCGACCAACTCTTCCTGGCCGGCACTGGCCTGGATGCAGGCGTTGACCTCATCCATTTTCGCCCGCCAGGCCTGGCGGTATTCCGTGACGGCCCGCTGCAAATCCGCCGGCCAATCGGGATCCGTATCAAACGGCACTTCCCAGTGGTACCAGGTGGCAACGTCCAGATCGACGGTGGCACGTTTGCGGGCGATATCCGAACGGTCGCGATTCCCCGGCGGCAAAAGCCAGCGGCGGCGGTCGCCATCAGTGATGGAAGTTTTGCCTTCGCGCTGCTGCTTAATGAGAAACTTGTTTTCCAGCTTCCGTCGCAAGTCGACGGAAACCTTCAGCAAAGCCACGTTGCACGCGGCCAGCTTTTCATCCAGGATTGGCTGATGTTTGGCGAAAATCGGATCCAAGGCCGTGTTCTGGGCGATGCTCTTAAGCGTGATATGGGGCACGGTTTTATAGATAAAACCGCCGGCGGGGCCTTTGGTCGCATCCTTGAATTTGTAAAAATCGTATTTGGCCGTCAGCAGACGTTGGCGGGCGATCGCGACGGCCACCCGGCTGGTGTCGATGGTGATCCAGCGCCGCCCCCATTGCTCAGCGACATAGGCCGTGGTCCCGCTGCCGCAGGTAGGGTCTAAAACCAGATCGCCGGGATCGGTGGTCATGAGGACGCAGCGAGTTATCACCTTAGCGCCCGTCTGGACGGCGTAACGCTGCGGATCCGAGAAACCGCTGACAACGGTGTCCCCCCAGTTTGTCGTCAACGGGGTGACAGAAAAGTCCGCGAGGAAATTGACGTAACGCAGGCTGTTGCCGACCACAAAGAATCGCTCGGACCGCCGGAGCCGTTCCATCCCCGCCCGGTTGGTCGAGAAATGTTTACCGGCTTTCGGCGAATAGGCCCTTCCGCAGTAGTCGAGGGACTCCGCTGCGCCAGCTGCCCCGGAAGATTCCACCAGCTTGTGCCTGAACAGGTGCTGCGGTGAAATATCTCCGACCTTGGTCGGTTCCCCAGGCGAGACGTGGCGCGGTTCGCCGCTTTCCGCGAGGAACCAGAGATCCTGCCCCACAAACGCACCCGTCTCAAGCTTGGGCACCGCCAGGGCTCGATACCTCGTGATCGCCCGGTTCTTGGCGTGCCAAAGCAGGTAATCGCAATTGGACGGAAGGGTGCCGCTCGCCTGGTACCCGGTTTTCTTGAACACCACCACGCTCATAAAATTTTCCACCCCGAACACCTCATCCATAATTTCGCGGACATGGTGCAGGTTCTCATCGCTGATCTGGACAAAAATGCTGCCGGTGTCGGCCAACAGTTCTTTGGCCACAATCAGCCGATCGCGCAAATAGGTTAAATAGGAATGCACGCCCAGATGCCAGGTATCACGGTAGGCTTTGACCATTTCCGGCTCGCGGGTTAAATCCTGATCTTTATCTTTCACATCACGCCGGCCGACTTCGGGCTGGAAATTGCTGGCGAACTTAATGCCGTAGGGCGGATCCATGTAAATCATCTGTACTTTGCCGGCCAAATCTTCCCGGCGGGCCAGGGAACTCATCACCTGCAGGGAATCGCCGAGGATCATGCGGTTGGCCCAATCCACATCATGGCGGTAAAACTGCACCGCTTCGCGGTATTCCATTTCCGGGTCGGCGAACAGCGATTTTTCAATATCCTGCCGGGCGGCGACTTTCAGAATGGCCTGCGTACTGACCCGCTCGTGAATGTGCAGGGCCACGGGGTCCGCGGCGAAGCCGGGCGTCTCGCGTTTGGCCGTCCATTCCAGCCAGGGGCGCTGGACATTTTTTATCGCGGCTGCAAGTTGCCGTGTTTCCTCAGGTGTCAGCGGGCGTTGCCGGGCGGTTTGCAGCAATTCGGGCAACCGATCGGCCTCACCCGTGGTGTCGAAGCGCAGTATCGGCGGCAGATGGGGGTTGTAAGCGTATTGCGCCTTCGGGATCGCGGGAACCTGGCCCTCGGCGGCGATTTTCGCGGGTGGATTATT